>DATJPO010000022.1:0-6307 GCA_035506395.1 Candidatus Omnitrophota bacterium | reverse complement strand
GTGGCATTGATATCCTGAGTATACAGATCCAGATAAGAGGAAAATCCCTGAAGGTCATTAATAGTTATCTCTTCTGAAAGAACTCTTGCTGCAGTATTATCTGATTGAGCAAGCATATAATATAACAAATCCCTAATTTTCATCTGATTTCCCGAATAAGTATACAAAGAACCGAATAAAGAATCCCTGTCTCTGTCATAAATAGGAAGATAAGTATCAAGAGTGAATTCTCCTTTCTCTATTTTCTTGAATATTATAATTGCAATAGGCAGTTTGTTCAGGCTTGCTGCTGCATATTGGTCATTTGCTCCTATTCCAAATGAAGAAGTATCTCTTAAATTTACCACATAAACAGATACTGATGAATTTAGTCCGTTCATGTTCAGGAATGCCTGGATGTTGTCTTTAAGGGGCTGAAAGTTGAATATAAGATTGCCTGCGGGCTGGTTGTTTCCTACAGAAATGCTGGGAGATATTAAACAGGTTTTGTCTTCGTACATATATTTGTTGCAATAAGAATATTTCTGGATTACAGAGGGGGGATTCAATACATTAAACCACAGAAACAACAAAACCATAAGAATAATAATGATTGACTCGAAAATAACCACACTCTTTAGTTTAATATTCATTAAGATGAATGGAAATGTGCCTATTAAAAGTTAATTATTTTCCGCTGCTTAGAAATTCAGAGTAGTGGCACTTGCCGCAATAAACCCTGTCTTTTGCCGTCATGAGAAATACGCCCGGCCCGCATCTTGGGCAATGAGGCGAACGAACAATCTTGGAACCTTCAATTTTATATTTTGCATATTTCCTGCTTGTCGGCTTGTTCTTGTGCGCTTTCTTTCCTTTTTTTTCTCCTTTCTTAGCCATGATTATCTGCCTGCCTTTGCTTCTTTCTTTGGTTTAATTTTGTGGAATTTTTCCCTTTCAGAAGGAGAACCGTAAATATTAGCAGACAATATGAAATCATTTGAACCGAATCTGCCTTTTATTTTTTCAACATGCACATGCTCTTCAGGAACGGAGAACTTTTCAGCAACCATCTTTCTCGCTGCATCCATGCTTGGAGGAATATTTACTTCAGAAATACTCAATGTAAATTCCCGCCTGTTTAACAGGGGATTATATTTTTCTTCAATTGTTTCCATTTTAAAGTTTTACTGCAAAATTTCCTTTATCTTTAAGTCCCAGTTTAGGCGCGATTTCTGATTTTTCAGGATTCATAACAACAATTCTTCCCTTGAAGCTGTCGCTTGATTCCTTGGAACCGCAGTTGGGGCACTTATCGCCTTCATAAACTTTTTTGCAGATTTTGCATGCTTTTTGCTTTGCCATTTAATTATTAACCTCCAATTGAATTCGAAGCAGAGCAGATAATCCTCTTCGGACTTCTTTTGCAACTCTTGAATCGCCTGATACAAATACCTTATCCGAAGCAAAAGCAAGATTCGTTCCGAATGCCCTGTACATCATGTTCCCGTTAATATTCTCTCCAAGATAAGCACCTTTTTGTGTTTTCTTAAATTCTTCTCCGAGATTTGCCGTATAATTTCCAGGAACTGATAAAACGATTGTCATTTTTTCACACCAGCCTGATTGGCCAGATAAGACTGATATCTGGAGCAATTCTCAAAATTATTGCATTCATTAATGAAAACCACAGAACCCTCATGACACATTCCTTCTGTTTCACTTAATGGTTCATATATCAAACATCTCGGTCTTGGCATATCCAATAATTGGTTTTTTGTTAAAATTAGAGCTATATCCTCTCTCATTCTTTCTTCTCCTTTTTTCCCTTTGATTTTTTTCCTTCGCCTGCTTCCTCTCTCGCAGCTTTCTTTGCTTCTCTCTCTTTCTTTGTCTGGTCTTCCTTAATCCATTCCAGCTTTCCCAATCCGGGCTGTCTCATCGTAAGCCCTATTTTAGGAACTCCGCCCTTATGGGAAATTGCAACAACACGCGCAAGGCATGCGTCGCCGTCTTTAAGACTTCTCTTTGAATTTTTTCCGACAAGAGTGTTTGATTTGCTGAAGCTCACGAAATCGTTCATTGTCTGACTGATATGAATCATTCCCCTCATGACACCCAAATCCATGAATGCCCCGAAGTTTGTTATTTCTGAGATTACCCCTTCAACTAATTCATGAAGCTCGGGCTTCCATGCAAGTATTTTGAATTTTGAAGCGTAATAAACAGCGCCATCGCCGGGAATTATCACTCCGTCGCCGATTTCAAGAACTTCTATGACGCAGATTGCTTTTCCGACATCCCTGTCATAATAATCCTTGTAAGTTTCTTTGAGCTGATTCTCTACAGCTTCTTTTGTTGAGAGCCCGAAAAGCTTCGGCTCAACTCTTATATGGTCTTCAATCTCGGTTATATAGAACATTTTAGATAATGAAAAATATAATAAAAATCGGTTTAAAAAGGTTATCTTATCTCCAGAGTCTTGGTTCCCCGGATAATCATCTTCTGGTTTTTTATCCTTTCTTTCATTTCTTTGTCCAGCGTCGCAATTATCGCGCCTGGATTCGCCTCTGCAAATTCAATTATCCCCCTGTCAACATCATTTCTTCTAAGCTTCATTAAAACAAACTTATTCCTGTTTATCAATTTAAGAGCCAAATCTGCATCTTCCCTTACATATGCACTCTCCTTTGATTTTGACAGCTTTTTCAGCTCGTCGATAACCTGCTTTGGAATAAGGATTTCCAGCCCCATGAAAGGAATTTCATGGAAGATGTCAATTTTCTGCCTTGCGCATGACATTATGAAGTTCGTATCAAGAAGAACCTGTTTCATGATTTTATCATGGAAAGAAGATATAAAAATATTGCCACAGAGAATAGAAAACAATTAAAAAGTATTTTTATCTTCTAAAAAAGAGGGTGCGTAGGCTAATGGCAGACTGGCTGCCTCCAGCGATAATTTGCGAGAAAGCAGCATATGGGGGTTCGATTCCCTCCGTGCCCATATAACATGAAACAAATATACTTTGACAATGCAGCATCAACAAAGGTTGATGAACGTGTTTTGGAAGCAATGAAGCCTTACTTCACAGAGAAGTATGCAAATGCATCTTCAATCCATGAAATGGGGGTTGAAGCAAAAAGAGCCCTTGAAGACAGCAGGGTAAAAATTGCAAAAGCAATAAATGCAGGCAGAGATGAGATTTATTTCACTTCAGGAGGAACAGAAGCAAATAATTTCGCTTTGAAGGGATTGTTCTTCTCAAACTTCCCGAAAAAGAATCACATTATAACAACAAAGATAGAACATGACTGCATAATCAATACATGCAAATGGCTTGAAAAGCAAGGGGCAAAAGTGACTTATCTTGATGTTGACAAAGAAGGATTTGTTTCCCCACACGATATTGAGAGAGCAATAACAGACAAAACATTTCTGGTTACAATAATTCACGGCAACAATGAAATAGGCACGGTTCAGGACATTGAAGCAATCGGAAAAATATGCAAAGAAAAAAAAGTTTTATTCCATACTGACGCGTGCCAGAGCTTCACAAAAACGATTTTAGACGTGAGAAAACAAAATTTGGACCTGGCAACTCTGAATGCGCACAAAATTCACGGGCCAAAAGGAGTCGGCGCTTTATACATAAGGAAAGGAATTGAAATTACTCCTTTATTTCATGGAGGCGGGCATGAAAAAGGAATGCGAAGCGGAACGGAAAATGTATCGGGAATAGTTGGTTTTGCAAAAGCTTCAGAACTTGCAGACAGGAAACACATTGAAAAAATGAAAGAGCAAAGAGACAGGATAATAAATGAACTCCTTAAGTTTCCGGGAATAAAACTTAATGGAGCCCGGGAAAAAAGATTATGCAACAATGTGAATATTTCTTTTGAGAAAATTGAGGGGGAAGTCATAGGAGCATATCTTGAGAATGACGGCATCATGACATCTGCCGGAAGCGCTTGCATGTCGCACTCTTCTTCAGGAATAAGCCATGTGCTGAAAGCAATCGGGCTCTCCGATGAAAAAGCGGGAAATTCGATAAGGATAAGCATAAGCAGATTCACAACCGATGAAGAAATTGATTATTTTCTGGAAAAGATAAAAAAAATTCTGGGAAAATTCCAGAAATCCTGATTCACGCATAAAAAATCCTGTTGTTACTTTTTAGTTTTCATAAGAGTTTAAATAATACTTTCAATAAAATAATCAGTTATACAATCTGTAGTAATCTACAGGGAGTCGATGTACAATATATTGTATATCTCAAGGCACATGAAATGCCCATATTGCCTGCATGAAGAATCAAAGGTAACCAACAAGCGCGGCTCTCCTAATGGAATCCGCCGGAGAAGAGAGTGCCTCAAGTGCAAAAAGAGATTCACGACATATGAAAAAATCGAGAAAGAGGATTTCTATGTTGCAAAAAAAGACGGGCGAAGGGAAAAGTTCAGCAGGGAGAAGCTCGAAAAAGGAATTGAAAAAGCGTTTGAAAAGCGCCCTGTGCCTAAGGAAAAAATTGACAAAATGATAAACGAAATTGAGGAACAGCTGGGGAAAAGAGGAAAAGAAGTAAAGAGCACTGTAATCGGGGAATTGGTGATGAAGAAAATAAAAAAGCTGGACCATGTCGCATACATAAGATTTGCTTCTGTTTACAGGGATTTCAAGGACATAAAGGATTTCAAAAGGGGGCTGAAAGAATTGTAAAATGAAAATCGGAATAATCGGATATGGGAATGCGGCGGAAACAACAAGGAATTTGCTGAAAGATTATCATGAAATAAAAACCTATGACCCGCGAAAAGAATCAAATCAAAAGCCTGATTCCCTTAATGGTTCTGAGATTATTTTTATTTATGCGGGGACTCCACAATACATACAGGATGCATTAAGAACAATCAAGAATCAGGAATTATTCAGCAGTGTTGCGTATATTAATGGAATCCTCCCTCTTGGCACAGTAAAGGGGCTGGAAGAATTAGCAAAAATGCACATAGGGCATAGCCCTGTTGTTTATCCAGGAAACGCCAGCAAAATCATAATAGGCGGAAATACACAACAAGTCCGTGATGCAATCAGGAATGCATATCTGCCCGCATTCCCAAATGGCAGTGTTAAATATATTGACATGACAACAAGCGAAAGCGAGATGACTGGTTTGGCGTCATATATTTTTGACGGGATATGCGATGTATTCAAAATGAATCGGCAGACAGTAAGACAGGCTTTTGAATTTCCTGAAAGAAATGGCAACGGCTCAAATGGCAAAAGTTTAAGCGAATTAATTTCACTTGTGAATATTTCCAATCAGGAAGGTCCTGCTCCGGAATTGCTTAAAATTCTGGCAAATTCAAAACCGCATGATTCAGCACATTAAATATTTTTTATCACACAAAATATTATAAATAATCTCCTTTCTTTTTGATAATGTTTTTATCTGACAGGGACATACTGGAAGCAATAAAAAAAGGAGATATACAAATTGAACCGTTTGAGAATAAAAATGTTCAGCCGGGTTCCATCGACTTGACATTAGATGATGGATTCAAGATATTAGATGACAGTCATGAAAGAGGAGGAGTAATAGAGTTTGATGAAGAGCCATTTTATCTTGACAGAACCGGCTCTTTTATTCTTTCTGCAGGACAATTTGCACTCGGGACAACTTTGGAATACATCACTCTTGCTCCAAATATCGTCGCCAGTGTCCAGGGAAGAAGTTCTATAGGAAGAAGGGGGCTATTCATTCAAAATGCCGGCTGGATTGATCCCGGATTTGAAGGAACTCTGACTTTGGAATTGTATAATCCAAACAGACTGGGGATGAGATTAAAACCCGGCATGAGAATATGCCAGGTATTTTTCGGATATACAAAAACTTCAGCAGAGCATCCCTATCAAGGCAAATACAGCGGGCAGAGAGGAACAACAGGAAGCCGTTCCTTCAGGGACAGAGAATACTCCTCTTAAGACAAATTTTATAAAGCAATCTAATTCTAAAATGACATGGTTGAAGTTCCTGAACTCACTGACGGAGAATTTTGCGAATTCATAAAAAAAGGAAATGTACTCGTGGATTTCTTCGCAGAATGGTGCATGCCCTGCCTTATGATGACGCCGGTTATTGATGAATTGTCTGAAAAATTCAACGGAAAGATAAGATTCGGAAAAGTTAACGTCGATGATAATTCAAAAATAGCACAAAAGTTTCATGTAACTTCAATACCAACATTTATTCTTTTCAAAGACGGAAATCCTGTTGAGCATATTACAGGTTCAATGCCCAATGAAGAATTTGGCGATAAGTTAAGCCAGTTCA
>DATJPO010000021.1:0-2803 GCA_035506395.1 Candidatus Omnitrophota bacterium | reverse complement strand
CTTCGGCATCTTTTCCCTTTAAATCTTTGAACTTGTCAAGAAGTTTTTTGTCAAATATATCCTTGGTATATTTCAGTTCTATTTCCTCGCCGTTCTTTATTGTAATGAACGTCTGCCAGTATTTCTCAGATTTGAATTTGTTAATTTCTCTTTCCTTGTCTACAATAAGTTTTAATGTAGGCCCCTGAACTCTTCCGATAGACATAATTCTGAATTTTCCGGTGGTCTTTATGGCGTCCATCAACGCTCTTGAAAGGTTTATACCATAGATCCAGTCAAGGTAGTGCCTCGTCTGTCCTGCAATCGCCTGCCCCCAGTCCAGTGAATGCGTCTTGTTCTCATAAGAGGTGTTAAGCTCAGCAGTTGTAAGAGTCGAGTACTTCATTCTGTTGGCATCAGGCTGTCCGCAGATGTATCTTATGATATTTAATCCTATGACTTCTCCTTCTATATCATAGTCTGTTGCTATCGTCAATGCCCCTGCTCCTTTCGCGAGCTTTAAAATAACATCATAAAACTTCTTTGTGAAGTCATTCTTGATTGCCATGTAATTGGGAACCCAGTGCAGATCAAAAACCGGTGTTCCTGATCCCGGAGTTTTCTGCGCAAGAGTGAACAGATGTCCTGCAGCGCATGCAACATAAAGTTTCTTTCCCTGCCTGTCAACTTCAAAATACTTTACTCCATTGACTGTCCTTGTGGAAGATTTTCCGAGAGAAGAGGCAATCTTTGCGGCAGCCTGCGGCTTTTCCGTGATTATTAATTCATAACCGCCTTTCTTCAGCTTTATTTCCTGCGGCTTGAATTCCTCAACAGGTTTCCTTGCACGTGTGGATTTTTTAGCGGTGGAAACTTTTGCCTTAGTTTTTGCTTTGGGTTTCTTCTTTGTTTCAGAAATTAATTCGTGGTAATCTGAAGTGTTTTCCTTGCCCACAGCATGCTTTAAATCAGATTTGCTCACAGGAAAATATTGTTCAGCTGTAACTTGTTCACGACTTTTTGGCTTTCTCTTTCTCACAGGCATATACTCTATATCAAAACAGGTTTTTTTAATGTTACTGTGCTGCAAATATCTTTTTTAATTCCATTTTAATGGTCAATGAATGAGAAAAATCGACAAAATAAAAATTCTTTCTTCAAAACTTCCTCCGAAAACGGCAATAGGTATTCATTCTCTGGGAAGGCAGGTTTTTCTTTGCTCTATGAAAAATGAAGAAGTCCGAAAAAGTTTTGCGCCTGAAGGGCAGTCCAGAAATTTGTGGGGAATAAATTTTCGGGCACCGTTGTTTAATGCTGCCGGAATGTTCAAGGATTTTTCATACTATGAACAGTCTTATAGTTATGGAGCGGGAGCTTATCTGGTTGGGACTATAACCCCGCGTGCAAGACCGGGCAATGTCATAAATGGAATCCATATGCCGTTCGTCGTCTACCCGCAGTCTCATGCAGCATCAAATAATCTCGGCCTTCCTAATCCAGGAATAGAAAAAGTCCTCCAAAATATTCCTAAAAAGAAGGAAGGATTTCCGATTGGAATAAGTCTTGCTTCAGAGTCCCTAGAAGATTTGGCCGCCTGCCTCAGATTGTGCGAGAAAGCAGAAATAGATTTTGTAGAGATAAATGAAAGCTGCCCGAATATAAAATATGCCGGAGAGTTGACAAAAAGATTGGAATATCTGGGGAGAGAATTTCTAAGCCGGAGAAAGAGGAACATTCCGATTGTTGTAAAGTTTTCAAATGACTTGCATGCTGAACAAATTCCGGATGTTCTCGACCTTCTCATAGTATGCGGAGCAGACGGGATAAACTTAGGAAACTCGTCAACAGATTATGATGGACTGAGAAACGAAATTCACATGAGAGAATTGAGGTTATTCGATTACTATACCAAAAATTTTCGGGGTGGAATAAGCGGAAGGCCTCTGAAAGATATTTCGCTTCAAATCTCGTCTGTCGCAGCAGAATACATCAAAGCAATACCTTTGGAAAGAGAGTTTAATGTTATCAGAACAGGAGGCATAGAATCGAGTCAAGACATAGCAGAGTCAAACAGGTATGGAATTTCTTTAAACGAATGGTTTACAGGATATTTCGAGAGATATACATCAGAAAACGGTTCGGCCTATAAAGGGGTCTTCAGGGAATAGAAATTTAAACCAATTGAGACTGTATTTTCAATGGATGTGCTTCTCCTTTTTTTGATTCTTCTGCTTCTGGTTTTTGCTGTGTGGATTTCTTCCGCTTTGTTCGGGGCGCCATTTCAGCCAAGTTCAGACAAAGCCCTGGAAAGAATAGTCAAGCTCGCAGGAATAAAGAAAGGGCAAAAGATGATGGACTTGGGTTCCGGAAACGGAAAGATTGTAATAGAATTTGCAAAGAAAGGAATCGAGTCTCATGGCTTTGAAATAAATCCTCTGCTGGTTCTCTGGTCAAGAAGGAGAATAAGAAAATTGGGCCTGCAAAAGAAGGCATTTATCCATCTCGGAGATTTCATGAAGCAGGATTTTTCAGAATTTAATGTAATAACTTCCTTCCAGATAAGCTACATCATGCCTGACTTGGAAAAAAAGCTTCAGAGAGAGCTGAAAAGAGGGGCAAGGGTTGTTTCAAATACATGGAAATTTCCAAACTGGAAACCCAAAAGAAAATTGGGTGATGTCAGGCTGTATGTAAAAAAATAAGCAAATAATCAAATTTATATACTGCAGAGTTGTTATCTGATTAATGGCTAAAAAAGGGATGCCTGTCCTGGTAAAGGTTATTTCTGTGCTATATTATGTATTCTCGGGAATTTTGCTTTTGG
>DATJPO010000020.1:0-6190 GCA_035506395.1 Candidatus Omnitrophota bacterium | reverse complement strand
TCTGTAAAAATAGGGGAAAAGATTTTTGTAAGAAAGGGGGAAGTAATCCCTCTTGATGGAATTCTCATTTCGGAATATTCGCAGATAGATGAATCCTCTCTTACAGGAGAAGCATATTTTGTTGACAAGATGAAAGGCGATAAGGTAAGAAGCGGAACAGTCAACATGGGAAACTCAATGATAATCTCTGTCACGCGCGAAGACAAAAATTCAACTTACAGGCAGATAATAAACATGGTAAAGAAAGCGCAGGAGGAAAAATCGCCGATGATAAGGCTCGCCCACAGATACAATTTTTCTTTCACGATACTCACATTAATGATAGCGGCTTTTGCATATCTTTACTGGAATAATTTCAATTATGTTCTTGCTGTTCTTGTAATTGCAACGCCATGCCCTTTGCTGCTAGCAACGCCAATTGCATTAATAGGAGGCATGAGCGCTTCTGCCAAAAAGAAAATAATAGTGAAGAATCTTGCAAGCATTGAAGCGCTTGCAAAAGCCAACACTCTTGTATTTGACAAGACAGGAACAATAACTTTGGGGAAACCGATAATAAAGCAGATAAATATCAGGGACAGGGAATACAGCAGGGCAAAAGTTCTCGGCATTGCAGAAGCCATTGAAAGAAATTCTCTTCATCCAATTGCACATGCAATCATAAACATAGCCAGGAAAGAGCGCATTCAGGCATTAATTGCAAAAGACGTTGAAGAAAAGCCGGGCTCCGAAATTTCAGGAACTGTTCTTGGGAAAAGATTTACCCTCATGAGAGGAAAAGAAATGAATACAGAAGATGTTCATCTCATGGAAGGAAGGAAATTAATCGCCGAATTTGTTTTTGAAGACATTCCAAAATCAGACGCAAAATCAATAATAAGCAATCTGGAGAAACAGGGCATGGATGTCCACATATTCACGGGCGACAAAAGAGAAGCTGCCCAAAGATTTGCAAAAATAATCGATACAGATGTTGACGTTGAATCAGAGATGTCGCCTGAAGACAAGCAGAATGGGATAAAGAAACTTAAAAGAAAAGGAAAAATAATAGCAATGGCGGGTGACGGGATAAACGACGCTCCTGCCCTTGCCCTTGCCGATGTTGGCATGGTTTTCAGCCACACAGAGCAGACAGCTTCTTCAGAGGCAGCTGACATTGTTTTCCTCGGAGGAAATTTTTCAGAAGTTTATGACTCAATAAACATTTCGCAAAAGACAATGAAAATTGCAAAGCAGAGCATTTTTGCCGGCTTGGGATTAAGCCTGATAGGCATGGGCTTCGCGGCATTCGGCTTCATAGTTCCTGTTGCCGGAGCTGTATTGCAGGAAGCAATTGATGTTTCTGTAATATTAAATTCCCTGAGGGCGCTGGGGATTAAAAGATGAAATTCAGATTTATCTTTGCATGGTATGATTTCTGGATTGGATTTTATTTTGACAAAAAGAAAAAAACATTGTATTTCTTTCCAATCCCCATGTTTGGATTGAAGATGGAATTTTAATATGACAAAATATAAAGTTGAGAAATTAAGCAAAGAGGCGACAAAGGCAGGTTATGTCGGGATGAACAAATTCGCTGCTAAATCCCTTGGGTTTCCATGGAGGCATAAAAAAGCAGAGCATGTTGTTGAAGTGAAGCCGGGTTATACAGAAAATTACAGGAAGAGAATAATTCATCATGAAGAAACCGAAGAGTATTTCATGAAAAACAGGAAATACAAATATAAGAAAGCCCACAATCTTGCAAATAAGTTTGAGGCAAAGCACAAGCCTTTTCCAAGCAGAAATACGAAACGTGTTCTTAAGAAGATTGGGATAATAAAGAAATAATTTTAATCGGTTGAATTTGAAGAATTCGTGCTGTTTTTTATCGTGAATGTTCCTATCAATCTTATATAATCAGGATAATTTATGCCGGAATTTGATGAGTTATCTGTCTGCGTTTTGTTTGAGGAATCCTGAACGAAAATCATTCCGTTTGCAGCATTGCACTCAAGAGCTTTTGTCTTGTTGTCCTGGCTTATAGCATAACCCGCATCTTTACACGAGTCAAAATCAATTATCTGGAATATTTTTGTTCCGTCAAGCAGTTCTTTCATGCATGATTGGGAGGAATTATCCCACCTGTATCCTGAATGAACAAGGCATCCGTGCCCGTCACGCCCGTTGTTTATGACTTCTCCCTGGATAGGCGGCTGTCTTGTATAAATCATGAAATAAACCAGAAAACCAACAGCAATAAGGACTCCAAATACGCCTAAAGTCACGACTCTTTTTAACTCCATAAAAAATCCAATAACTACTTATATTAAAACTTTGTGCATAAAAAAAATATATAATAAAAAATTATTTTTGCTTAATCTTTCATTGTGAAAGCGCCTATAATCATTCCAAGTGCGCCTAAGCCTACAAGTATATAGACAATTTGCGCAATTAAAGACCCTACGCCAAACAACGAATCTACAAGATTAAAGTTCAAAGCGCCTACAAGTCCCCAGTTGAGTCCGCCGATGACTACGAGAATGAATGAAATCCAACCTAAAGCATTCATCTTCATTGATTATACCTCCTTTTTATTTAATTAAACACAATCTTATCAAAAAAATAAAAATAAAAAATTCAGAGAATTATCTTCTCTTCTTCATCATCTTGTAGTTTCTCATTAGTTTGCCAAGGCCTACTAAAAGAACAGCCAATGCAATAACCCATTGCACCCAGGCATCAGCCCATGTGAATGGCATTCCCGGAACAAGCCCGAGAACTAATAATACTCCAAGCAAGGTGACTAACCAAGCTGTTAACTTTGCCATTTCATCCTCCTTTATTATAGCATGTAATTTTGATTAATAAATCTTACTGAAAGGCGGCAAGATAATTCAGGACTCCTGCGAAGGCAACCCAGACAGAATAAGGGATAAGAAGATATGCTGAAGCCTTTTTTATCCTGAAAGTTATGAATATCATTGCAAGAATTGAGATTTCCAAAACTATCAATTCATAAAATGCATACATCGGCATATGAAGATAGAAGAACAGGAAGCTCCATAATGCATTGAGAACAAGATTAATGCCGAAGACAAATGCAATTTTCAGTCTGTTCTTTTTGTTTTTGCTTTTTGTCCATGCAAGATAAAGCGAGATTGCGATAAGGAAAAATAAAATATTCCAGACAATCGGGAAAACCCAGTTGGGCGGAGTTATGGCGGGCTTTATTGAAGAATACCATGAAGAACCTACAGATGAAGAAGAGAATAAACTGCCTATAAATGCGAAAATATAAACTGCAAAGAGGCTAATAATGAAAGCCCATATATTCCCTCTTTTCATGCATAAGAAATACTTCCGAGATTTATAAACGTTCATAAAGCTTAAATATAAGGCAAACGGCATGATTTTGTAAGTCGGGAAGTTGATTTCGGGATT
Source organism: Candidatus Omnitrophota bacterium (assembly GCA_035506395.1). Lineage (GTDB taxonomy): Archaea > Nanobdellota > Nanobdellia > Pacearchaeales > GW2011-AR1 > JAKLIN01. The sequence goes on along the minus strand of DATJPO010000020.1, from coordinate 2,767 downwards.
CGGCATTAAATTGCCAAGAAACCAATACATGATTTCTAATCCTGAGGAAGGTCCGCCCGCCATATTAAGGTTGTCTCCTGAAAGGGGGATTCTCGCGAGGGAAAGCTCCAGAACAGAAACGGCACAGCTTCAATTGAGTAATGAACGCATGGCGCGAACAGGGAAATTGAAGAAATGATGAAACGGCTGACTCAACCGGCGCAAGGCAAATGCCGCTTAGTTGAATGTCAACACGAACTGTCTGCTGAAAGGCGGAGTTCGACAGAAGGTGGCCTATTCCTGACTTACTTTTTTTATTTTTCAATATGCCTCGCTACGCTCGGAATTAATTATAATATTAGCTAAATCCGCTAGCTTCAACATTTATTTTATTTGAAAAAGAGGTGATAACTTTCTCATGGCAGGAACAAATTATAATATCTTCATTAAAATTGCAAGAATCTGTCCTGCCAATCCCGCTGCAACAGGTATTGCAAGATTATCATCAATTGATTTCAAGCCGATTTCCACGACCGTCGCTGTAAATGCCATCGCAATAATTATTAGAAGATTATTCAGGAAGATAAATCCTACAGCAACATCAACAATGAATTCTGCGATGAACTTTGCCTTAAAGCCTATTCGTTTGCCGATTAATGCAGATGCTGTATCACCAAAAATAGCCATGAGGATTGCTGCCGATGCTATGTTGAAATCAAAGGCAGAAAGCGCGATGATTATCCCGATAAGAAGATAAACGCTTCCAGACAAATTATTTTTTTCATTTTCCCTGTAAAGCCTCTCAAAAAGAGGTATTTTAACAGAATATTTTATTCTCAGGAACTCTGCAAAAGATAATATCACTAAAAAGAACACAAGAATCAAAATAGCCTCATCCTGCCCGAATATTTTGTCAGTGAAATAATAAATAAAAAGATAAAATGCGGATAAAATATGGACGAGTTTTCTTCTCAATTCAAAGATAAAATCATTCATGAAATGAACTCTTTTATCAGGTTTTTAAGATTAATGAAAGAAGAATTAATTTGAAGAAGAAACAGAGAAAAAACTGCTGTCTCCGGGCATTAATACTCCATCAGTATACCATTCAACCTTATAATTTCCATCACCGCCATTTGAACTATGCATTAAATCATACATTATATCTTCATCCAAAGATTCACCGGCATGGTACCAATCTCCATCTGATTGCGGACTGAATGAGCCCTTCTCAACTATTTTTCCAGTTGGCCCATATAATCTCCATTCAACATTATCTTCTTCTGTCCAAGCAGGATCGTGTCCTATGAGGATTATTTCTTCATCATCCCTGAAATTATTTTTTATCCCCTGATACTGATTCCAGTCATGAATATTATTATCACCATAAGTATCTGACCAAGAGTTAGCTTCAAAAAAATATTTATTGTTTTGATTTATATTATCAGCATTTGCAAATCCTGCAATGCCTGCCAAAAAAGCAGCGCCGAAAACAAAAGTTTTAGCTGCACTGGCAATATTCTCCAAAATCTTCATAGATAAGAAATCTAGAATTTATTTATAAATTTTTAGGTAATTCAATAGATGGGAACGCGGGGAGTTGAACCCCGGACACCATGAGCTTCAGTCATGTGCTCTCCCGCTGAGCTACGTTCCCAATGTAGCGAATAAATATCAGTTTATAAAATTAAAGGAGACTGCTATTACCTCTTTTTCAAGATTATAATGCTGAATAAATGCCAGGGGGTTTTATCAATAACATTTTCTGAGGGCGGGTGGGCGGGAATGAAATATAAAAATTTATAAATAGATTTAGGTTATTTCAATTATGCCTAAAGAAAAAGAGAGTTATAAACAGAGCTTCATTTGGATGGGCTTAAGAATCGGTTTTTGGACATTAATCGGATTATATGTGATATCTCTGGCAATTTCTTTCATTTATCCAAAAATGTCTTTGTCAAACAATACTCTTCTTCTTATAATCGGAGGCATTCAAACGCTGGCAGTCTTCTTTACTTTCGTGGTTTCCATAATTCATTTAAAGAAATACAAGAATAAAGCATTTGCAATAGTTGCATTAGTTATCTCTTCATTATTTATTTTGATATTTTTACTGTCCTTTTTGGGAGGATTATTAATAGCAATGAATCAGGTTCCAACAGCATAAAATGTCCAGAAAAAACAAACACGCAGCAATTGAGATGAGCATGACTACAATAGTCACAATTGTTCTTGTTGTTGTAACTCTTGTTCTTGCCTTGGTTTTGATAAGGACTATTTTCACAAGCAGCACTAATGCTGTTGAACAGGTTGATACAGCTATTCAGGATCAGATAAACAGTCTGTTCGCATCAGAAGGAAAGAATCTTGAGATTTATCCTGCTTCAAGGGAGATTAACATCAAAAGAGGAGATATCCCAAAAGGATTCGTATTTTCAGTTGAAAACCCCAATAATACAGATACCATGTTCAGTTATACTGTTACTGCAAGCGATGTTACAAACTGCGGAAGTTCATTAACGCAGGAAATGGCAAATTCCTATGTTCTTGGCGGAACAGGCTCATTCAGCCTAGGCCCTAGTGCTAAGCTGGATTTGGCAAGACTGGTAAAATTCAGCATTCCCGATTCCTCGCCAAAATGCACGGTTATTTATAACCTTGCAATTCCCGAGCTTTCAACAGGCGGTGCAGATATTTTTGTAACAATTCAATAATCAATCTGACGGGACAAACTTGAATGCTTCTGAAACCAGACCTTTATCAAATAAAAACTGAGCCAGCATGTCTT
>DATJPO010000019.1:0-7947 GCA_035506395.1 Candidatus Omnitrophota bacterium | reverse complement strand
GGATTAAGCTCATGGCTTCTGATAACATTTGCGGTCATCTGCCTTTCTGTTTCCTCTCTCTGAGTTTCGCTGAAGCCCTGCTGAGATATTCCTGAAGGCTCAACCATAATTCCATGAATAGAAACATCAATTCCTGTAAGTTCGCTTAATCTTCTTACTTCTTTCAATTGGTCATTGGGAATGGAATCAAAAATCTCTGGCTGGAACGTTGCAAGCTCAAGCTGTTTTGCACCAGTGCTTAATTTTGCAGATGTTTCCTGAAGAATATTTGCCGTCCTGAAATCCATTGCCAGCCCGATTTTTCCAGCAGGCAGTCTGTATCCTTTAAATCCATATTCCGGATTAAGAGAAGAATAACCTCCCTGATAAATGTCCTGAAGATGATATTCGCCAGCCAATTTTATTCACCTGATTTTATGATTTACATACGGGAATTTTGTTTATAAATTATACCAAATGCTCACAGAGATATCTCATACTGCAAGTTCTGCACTTCCAGAACATTTTTTAAACTTTAAATCATTATTTTAGGGATGGCAACCATTCACCAGATTATTGGGAAGGTTAACCCTGAACTTTATGCGGAAAATAAAGGTGATTTGCTGAAAAAATACAAAACTCCTGACAAAATTCCCGCAAATGAAGTTAAAGCAAAACCTCTCGTGCAGCATACTCTTATTTATGATTCTTCATCAGAAACTCTTGAACCGATTTATTTTTACATTCTTGATTTGATGGGTGATATGGGACTCAAGCCTGAGAAAATCGTTGATAATTTCACTTCTTCTCCCGGTTCAGGGCATTTCGCAGAACTCGGGCAGAGAGCAACGATAATGCAGCAGCAGGCGAGCAAGTTGCTGGGCGATGTGAATAATGTTGTGAGAAGTGTTTTGAATCTTGTTTATGACTTGAAGGAATTCAAGATAAGAATGGCTGCATACAAGGATTTGAAATCGCCTAAAAAAGAAACAAAAGAAGCGGCACTGCTTTCCCTCAAGCAGATTTGGATGGACAGAGTTGACATCAACAAGGGAAATTCAAGCATAAAGGCAATGGCAATGGTTACACAAGCCAGTCCTGGCTATCAGACATTGATTGATGCTTTTCTTTTTGTCCAGGATGAACAGCAAGTTGATAAAGTTGATCTGAATGACCGAGTCAAAAGAATAATAAAACAGAGAATTCATGAATTTAATCTCTGGCTTTCTGAATCTGAAAAAGAACTGAGCAAAAGATATGAAATTGAAAGAAAATATCTGAAGAGCCAGATTAACAGCATAAAAGTTTATTCAAGATGGGCAAAGCCTTATCTTAGGGCTGCGCAGCAATTGGAAATGAAAGATAATGCAAGAAATCCTGCGCTGATAAAAGCATTCAATACGATTCTTCTTGAACTGACTCTTTTTGGAAAACAAAAGCTTGATATCTGGGGTTCTGTTCAGGAAACCCTGCTTCCGAAAGATTTGATGAAGCCATACTGGCAGAAGCATTTGAAAAGGGATTACAACAGCTGCGTTGTCGTGGATTTCAATTTCAGGGGAATACCCCAGAAAACTACGGCTTATCAGCAGCATTATACTTTTGGAGGAAGAAGCGAAATAACTTTTTCAGCATACACTCTAAACAGCGAGGAAGTGGCAATGGTGAACAAGGAGCTTGAGAATTCTGATGTGGAAGATGTATTGAAATTATTTGAAGGAATAACAACAGGGAGCCTTGACGAGCTTCAGGCAGACATAGACAGTTTTTTAGGGGAAGATAAGAAAGAAGAAAAAGAGAAAAAGAAGTCTTCAGACACTTCAAATCCTTTCTTTGCATTGCTTGGGCTGTATAACGAGAAGAATGAAAGCGCATCCCAAAAGAAAAAAGAAGAAAAAAAGGGAGAAGCGAAAATAAAACCGGATGAATTTATAGAAAAAACCTATCTCCGCCCATTAGCAGAAGAGAATGCGAAGAAACTTGCATTTACACTTTTTGAAGTTTACAAGAAAGGGCATGGAATGCCTACTTATCCTTAATCAATGTTCGCTTAGCTCAGAATGCCTTAAAGTTAATGAAAAACCTTAACGATTTTCAATGAACAAATTTATATATTTCCCATCCTTTTGCTATATATGAAAAAGAGGGCAAAGAAAAAGAATTCTGAAAAAGATAAAGAGCAGAAAATCCCGGAAAAATCCGGATTGGAAGGTGAAACTAAAAAAGAGAAAAAAGAAATCAAGAATGACGGATTCATGGAAGAACTAGATGCTCAGGGAATTATTTCTTCCCAGGAATTAAGGCAGATAATAATGTCAGAAGCAAAGGTGAGGCAGATGGAAAATGCTGCTGTTTCCCGTTCTCTTGAAGGAGGAATTATTTTTGCTCCGAGAATGAGAGACGCCGGGAATGCCACAGGAAAGCTCTATGAAATAAAATATGACAAGCGGCTGTATGACAAGCCCGAGTATGATAAAAGAACTCCGGGAGTTTATACTGAAAGAGGGGAAACTTCATCCCGCTCATCCGAGAAAAGCAGTTCACCCGGTTCAGATAATTCTTCAGGCGGGAGCCCGTAAAAATTTTATCTTGATTAATTTTAAAAAGAATATTGACATGCATAATCTATGTGGTTCGGAAAAAAGAACAAGACAGTTGATTTGACTGACAATTATGCAAGGCAGAAAGACAGGCTGCAGAATCTCAAGGAAGGAATAAAGCAAAATGCGGAAGAGAATTCTTCAGGCGCGGGAAATTTTAATTTTCTGGCTAATCTTGCATCTTCTTCACAATCGCAGGCATATTCTGATTCGGGCGAGGAAAGCTCTGATGAAAGAAAAAGAAAACTTGCGCAAAGGCTCATGGATTTGACTGAAAAGATTGAGGAATTATCAACGCAGATTTATCATCTTCAGCAAAGAGTTGAACTTTTGGAAAAGAAAAGCAGGGCAGGATTGGAATAAATTTATTAATGTGTTTTCTTTTTCTTAATCATGATTAATGACAAAAAGATAAGAGCCTATGCTCTCAAGAATGCCATTGCTCATGAAGGGAAAGCGCAAAGCGGCGCTGTGATTTCTTCATTATTTCATGAGGGGCTGAAAAAAGAGGATGTCAAAAAATACATAAAAGATATCAATAAAGTTCTAAGCGAAATAAATAAACTCTCAATTGGGGAGCAGGAAAAAGAATTTGAAAGGCTTGAAAAATTGACAAGTGAGAGGGAAACAAGAGAGGGATTGGAAGAACTGCCGGGGGCAAAAGAAGGAAAAGTCATAATGAGATTCCGCCCTGCACCATCAGGACCTCTGCATATCGGGAATGTTCTTGGAGCAGGACTGCCTAATTCGCTGTATGCAAAAAGATATCATGGAAAATTTTATGTCATAATAGACGATACTAATCCTGAAGAAGTTCTTGCAGACAGCTATGACAGCATAAAGAAAGACTGCGATTGGATTTTGGGGAACGTGTACAAATACATTAATTCTTCTGACAGAATGGATATTTACTACAAATATGCAGAAGCGCTGATAAAAAAAGATGAGGCTTATGTCTGCACATGCCCTTCTGAAAGATTCAAGAAATATTCGGAAGCCCTGAAAGAATGCCCATGCAGAAAAAACAGCATTGAGCAAAATACGGAAAGATGGAAAAAAATGATGGACAAAAAAGGCTTCAAAGAAGGAGATGCTGTCCTAAGATTCAAGTCATCAATGCAAAACCCCAATCCTGCCATGAGGGATTTTCCTCTTGCCAGAATAAATTTAAAGAAACATCCAAAGCAGGGGAATAAATACAGAGTCTGGCCCCTGATGAACCTGGTTGTCGCTGTTGATGACATGGAATTAAACATGACTCATATAATCCGAGGAAAAGACCACAGGGATAATGCAGAAAGGCAGAAGATGATTTTCAATGTATTCGGAAAAAAATTTCCCTGGACATTCTTCATAGGAAGAATAAAGTTTGCAGACTTGATTCTTTCAAAGAGAAAAATAAATGCTGCAATAAAAAGCGGGGAATTTTCAGGAGCAGAAGATGCCAGATTGCCGACAATAGCATCTCTAAGAAAAAGAGGATACAAGCCCGAGGCATTTGCAAAATTCGTTGAACAGCGAGGGCTGACAGAAGTTGACAAAGTTATGGACAGCAAAGATTTTTTTATGGTAATTGATAATTTCAGCAAAAAACAATTATAGAAATATATTTAAAGGCAATTTTCTTAATCAACAAATAATAAAAGAGATGAGATAAATGAAGATAAAAAATCAAAAAGGTATCTCCACGATAATTGCGACGCTCATATTAGTACTCCTCACCATTGTTCTTGTTGGAATTGTATGGGCAGTTGTAAGCGGAATAGTCAAGACATCAACACAAAGCACGCAAACACAGGCGCAATGCCTTAATTCAGCAATTGAGATAACTGTTGCTTCATGCCAGAAGGCAGGCAATGGAAACTGCAATGTAACTCTTGAGAGAACTCTTGGAACAGACACTATTGGAGGAATGAGATTAATCTTCATTAATTCAACAGGAGCAAGCAACTTTACAGATATTTCAGGAGATTTGGCAGCATTGGTTCCAAAGACAGTATCATTCACTTCAATGGTTGGAAGTGCAAGTGAAGTTGATGCTGCAATATACTTCACAGATTCTTCCGGAAACAAGAACTTATGCACACCATTCCAGTTTACAGGAATAACTCTGGCTTAATTTTTACATTTTAATCCTTTTGTGGAATAATTTATTAAAGACAAGAATTCAGTTTTTAGCATTATCCTTTTAGCCAATATCCAAGCACAAAATGCGGGTTTATTTGAGAATATAAAGAATATCTTTTTATACCACTCTAAATTTAATAATTTGACACACTTAAGGGAACTCAAGCGGATGAAACCGCAGGTGTCGTCGCATGGCGACTGTAGTTCAGTGGCAGAACACACGACTGTGGCTCGTGGAACGAGAGTTCGATTCTCTCCTTTCGCCCTCGAATAAAATGAGAGAAGAAAGGTTAGCCAAATATTCCTGATTTGAGCCTCCTTTCGCCCTCTTTCAATATATTTTTATACCCTTTTATAAATAAAGCAGGAATGATAAGGAAAGCTGTTCCCGCTGATATAGAAAAGATTGCGCAGATTTATGCTGATGCTTACTCTGAAATTCACCAAAAAGAAAGTTCGCTTGATTTTTTGATTCCGGAAATAAGCCAAGACTTAAAAGAAAATGAATTTCGCATCGCAGAAGTAGATGGAAAAGTTGCAGGAGTAATAATCTATTATACCTATCAGGGATATGATGAGCCGACAGCATATCTTAAGTTTCTCGGAATCTTAGAAGAATTCAGAAGAAACGGCATAGGAAAATCTCTGATTAATACCATGGAATCAGAATGCAGGACTAAAGGAATTAAGAAGATTCTATTGGATGTAAACTCTAAATCCTCAAAAGCCAGGGCATTATATAATTCTCTTGGATATGCGGAAAATGGCATGATACAGATGGAAAAAGAGCTGACAGGCGGGGATTCCTCATCTCAATAGATTTTTAAAACACTTTCATTCTTAAATTAACATGAAAACTATTAGGACTTTTCGGCATTGATGAAACCGAAGATTTTAATAGCTTGGCTTCTATATCTGATAAAATAAAGAGGAGAAAAAAGAATAAATTGGAACCAGTAAAAGGATTCTCTGATTTTACAGGCGAAGAGGCTGATAAAAGAGCAGAAATAAAGAGAATAATCATAAAGAACTTTGAGAAATATGGATTTGAGCCTGCTGAAACTCCTGTGATTGAGCAGGAGGAATTTGTGAAGGATGGAGATGCAAATGAAGGAGATGAAGCTATTTCTGATATTTTCAAGCTGAAAGACAAGGGAAAGAGAAACCTGGCATTGAGATATGAATTCACTTTCCAGTTGAAAAGATTGATGAACAACAGGAAACTTCCTTACAAAAGATACCAGATTGGCTATGTTTTCAGGGATGAGCCTGTGGCAGCAAACAGAGTGAGGCAGATTACTCAATGTGATGCTGACATTGCTGGATTGTCTGAAAATCCTGCCAGAGATGAAGCAGAGATTCTTTCAATGAGTGATGATATTTTAAGAGAATTGGGAATCGAACCGATAATACTCATTAATAACAGGAAATTGCTTAATGAAATTCTTGATGATTTGAAAATAAAGAAAAACAAAGAGCAGGTTTTGAGGGAAGTTGACAAGCTGGGCAAAATATCGGAGAGCCAGATAAAAGCCAGTCTGAAAAAATTCAAGGCAGAGAAAATGATTGATGCGCTGAAAGAAGGGGAGGATTATTTCTCAAAGTTTGAAAGCTACAAGGAGATTATCAGTTTGATTGATTACTGCAGAATTTATGGGATGGAAGTCAAGTTTTCTCCAACAGTAATAAGAGGGCTTTCATATTACAATGGAACTGTCTTTGAAATAAAGGCAAAGGGAATAAAAGAAACAATTGTCGGAGGGGGGAGCTACAAATTCAACGGAATTCAATGCACGGGAATTTCATTCGGCATAGAAAGACTTTCTGCAATTGCAAATATAAAAACCAAGAGAGAAAACTGGCTTGTTGTTTCTCTTGAACAGGACAGGGACGCGATAAAACTCTGCCAAAGATTAAGAAACAGCGGGAAAAATGTTTCTATGTATTACGGCAAGCCAACTAAGGCTTTGGAATATGCAAATTCTTACAAAATCAGCAAGGTTATTTTTGTCGGACAGAAAGAAGTCAAGGCAGGGAAGTTCAAGGTGAAGAATATGGATAGCGGGAAGGAAGAGGAGATGAAGTTTTAATTTTGCACGATAGAGAGATATTTCTTAAAATTTATAAATAGATTATTGGGAAATTTATAATGGGAAAAATATTCCAATTAGATTTGCATGCAGTAGAGTTATTAGGACAGGAAAGAGAAAAAAGCAGACTAGTTGTGGAATCAATTATGGAAGGCATCAGAAAACAAGACAAATTTCCATCCGTCCCAGTTATAGAATTAAATGGCAGATTTTACATTACCAATGGGAATCATAGAGCAATAGGCCATTATCTTGCAAATAAACCATTAACCTGTGAATTAATTCCTGGAGGACCTCCAAAAAGCCGTTTAGAATTTTTCTTTCCAATAAGAGAAATTGTTCTTGTAGAAGATACAGGACAGTATAAACTCTTCAAAGATTCTAGCTTTTACAGATGAGCAAAATTATCAATCAAAATCTTGTTTCTAACTTCAGGATGAAATAAAGTTGCATAAACATTTCCTTTATGAAAAACCTCGGGCAGGGCATAAAACTGATGAAGATGATAAACCTGGATTTTTCCCTTAACTCCCAAAAATTCATCTTTCAGATTAAGCTCTTTTAATCCTATTTCCTCTTTTCTCTTCAATTTATACCCAAGAGCCAGGCCAATTAAATGAGCACCCCCGCAAATTCCAAGCAATGGCTTTTTGAATGATTTTATCCATCGGAATTTGCTTATATTCCCCGGCTTTAGAAAATCATTGTCTTTAAGACTCGTGCCGCAGATTATTATTTTATCAGCTGAATTAACTTCGCTGTTTTTCAATTTTGAATAATGAATTACTTTAACTTTGCCGGATTTTTTGGCTATTTCCTCAATGGGCTTCACAAATTCCAGTTCATGAAAAGGATATTTGCATATGCTTACAATTAATATCATAAAAAATAAACACTAAAATGGGTTAAAAAACTTGTTAATTGGCAAAAAATAAAAAGTTTTGAATACTGGGATAATTATGAAAAAGTTCGAAATTGAATGGAGAGGCAAAATTTACGATTGCGAATGGTCAGATGATACTAATTTTGAAGATTTAATGGATGTTAAGCGTGTTACAAGTGCTTCCGGATTCATATTTGATGATAATTCCAGACTATGCATAATAAAATCGAGCAGCGGGGATTGGACTATTCCGGGCGGCCATGTTGAA
>DATJPO010000018.1:0-15086 GCA_035506395.1 Candidatus Omnitrophota bacterium | reverse complement strand
CGAAGGGGAAAGCTTTACAGTAACATATGATTCATCCGGTATTGTTCCTATATTTGTGAGATACATCACCCTTGCCATTTTTCCTTTCTTTCCTATCTGCCTTGTTGTCTTGTCATACCAGATTTTGTCATAGACATGATTTTTCTCCAAATCATATTCCCCTGAAAGATAAGAAATCACGTCAAGAAAATCACTTCGTGGAAGAGCTGAGTAGCAATAGCTTTTTTTTATCAAGGAAAATAATTCATTTTCATCCCATATTTTGTAGATAGCCATGCCGTAAATCTGCTGGCTTAAAACATCAAGGCAGTTTTTCGGGAAATATATTTTGTTTATCTTCTTTTCAAACATTTCTTTCTGGATAATCCCGCATTCGACCAAATCATCCCTGTCAAGAACAATGAACCTTCCTTTTGCTGTCTCATTCAGCTTATGCCCTGAACGCCCAAGCCTTTGCAAAGCCCTTGCGCTTGATTTCGGAGAACCGAGCATTATAACCAAGTCAATATACCCTATGTCAATTCCAAGTTCAAGGGAAGTTGAGCAGACAACTACTTTCAGTTTTCCCTGCCTTAATCTCTCTTCAATGTCAAACCTGTGGGCTTTGCTTAATGAAGAATGGTGCGCAGCTATATTTTCATCTCCATATTCTGTGGGAAAATGCTCTTTCAAATGAGAAACAACACGCTCTGTTGCTGAACGCGTATTTGTAAAAACAAGAGTTGTCTTGTGCTCCTTAATCAGCTTGTCCATGAGGACATACATCTCATAAGTGAGATTCTCGTCTTCAATCAAATCTTTTGCAGGAGTCAAAACCCTGACATTAATTTTCTTGTCAAGCCTTACATCTGCTATCTGCACGCTTCTTTCATTGTCAATTCCGACAAGGAACTTTGCGACTTCTTCAAGAGGAGAAATTGTCGCGCTAAGCCCTATTTTTACAGGCCAGATATTGCTCAACTCATTCAGCCTTTCAAGGCTAAGACTCAGGTAAACTCCCCTTTTATTGTCCAATGCGTGAATTTCATCAACAACGCAGAATTCAACTGCTTTCATGTAATCCACTAATTTTTTGCTTGTAAGGACAATCGCGAATGTTTCAGGCGTGGTGATTAAAATATGGGGCGCTTTTCTCGCCATTTTTGCCCTCTCTGCCTGCGTCGTGTCTCCCGTCCTTAATGCAACTCTTATTGGCTTAAGCTTGATTCCTTTTTTTTCTGCAAGGGCTTTTATTTCTTCAAGAGGCTCAATCAGATTTTTGTGAATGTCGTTGCTCAATGCCTTCAGAGGAGAGATATAAACAGCATAAATCCTGTCTTCAAGAGTTCCGTTTTCAGCCTGAATAACAAGATAATTCAGTATTGACAGAAATGCTGTAAGTGTTTTTGTTCCGCCTGTGGGAGCAGAGATAAGAATATCTTTCCTGTTCCAGATGTTCAAAACCCCATACTCCTGAGTGGGGGAGAATGCCTGGAACTTGCTGAAAAACCACTCTTTTACAAGAGGATGCAGGACTTTCGCAATCTCTTTGCTGTCGCTTTTCTGCGCTTCTGCGATTTTTGTCATGATAATTTATTCTGATTTTAATATAAGAACTTTTGTCCTATTATTAGAGTAATGAAATTTAGACAGAAGCCAATAATTCGGCAATTTCCATTATTGAGCCTGCCTGACTTCTTGGGCGGACATAAATATTTCTGTTTCTGTTCCAAGGTTTTTGAATGCAATTCTGCAATATTCACTGATGGGAACTGGTTTTGGGCTTACCATAGGATCATATACTTCATTTCCCTCGCAACACACAAAATGGACATCCCATTCAAGGTCAGATTTAGATAGATTCGGACGTAGACGTATCATTTCCCCTTTCTTTGTAGGTAATCCTTGAATCTTTGCAATATATGGTGCCTTCCCTTCCTGCAATAAACTACCCGCAATCTCTCTGGCTATAGTAAAGCAACCGCCTCCATGCCCTTTGGAATAATAATTCCTGGCAAGCCCTGGATGCATTTCAGACATTAGTTCAAGTGTATTTTCCATATCCAAGAGGCAAAATAAGATTATATAAGTCTTATGAATAAGAATACTAAAATAATTCTTCTACTGTAAGAGATATATTATTAATTAGCTCAGTTCCATTTCATTCTATTTTTACAAGGCGAGATGAACTTATTTAACCAAAGTCTGTATAAGTTCAATGTGGTCGGCTACTTCTTTACCCTTCTTTGTCAGCTTTATCAGCTTTACCCGCCCCTTTTTCTCAAACAGAACCAGCCCTAACTTCTCTAGGGTTTGCAAAATCTTGACTGCATGACTATATGTGCAATCAACTTCTTTTGCAAGAATACTGCCGTATCTCATTCTTGTATTTTTTTTCAAGTAAACCAGCATCAAAGCCGGCTTTCTCCTGAAAAAGATGTCAAAATTGTCTTTCATTTTGAGATATATTTTTTAATGTATATATCCAGATAGCAGTCTGCTTTTAAACCTTTTGGAACATATATTTTCAAGTAGAATCCTATTTCTTATTCTCTCTTTTTACGACAAAATAATAAATCAAAGCGCCTATTATCCCTGTGAGTATAATTACAAGAACCCATATGATTTTCTCATCGCTTTTTTTATAGTTCCTTTTTATCGCATCTACAAGCATGATTATCCAGAATACAAATGCAAGTATTGAAAGTATTCCTATGAAAAGCATAAAAAATATGCCTCCGAAAAGCAGACCTCCAAGTCCCATTGCCATAAAGGAATAATGGGAATTTGATATTTAAAGCTATCTTATCATAAATTTTATTAATGGACCCTTATTCTGCTTTTTATGGAAAATATTGAAAACCCGAAGACATCAAAGATACTTGCTGTAGGGGATTTGCACGGCAATGAAAGGTTTGCAAAAAAGCTGGCTAAAAGGGCAATAGAAGAAAATGTTGACGTGATTATCTTAGCAGGGGATATTGTTCTTTCGGATGAGCATACAGGCGGTGTTTTGGGTCCGCTCAAAGAAACCAAAAAGCAGATTTTAGTTATTCCGGGAAACCATGAATCAAGCGCAACGATAGATTTTCTTGCAGAGATGTATGAAGTCAGGAACATTCACGGCTACTCTTTCGCAAAAGGCGATTTGGGGATTTTCGGCGCCGGCGGCGCTGATATGGGAATAAACATGGTAAGCGAATCAGATATTTTTTATCTGCTGAAAAGAGGGTATGAGAAAATAAAGGGGCTGAAGAAAAAAATAATGGTGACTCATATGCATCCGGAAGGAAGCAAGTCTGAACTATCCGGATTTCCCGGCTCTGAAGCCGTTAAGAAGGCACTGAAATATTTCCAGCCAGATGTTTTAATCAATTCACACATACACGAAGCCAGCGGAATTGAAGAGCAGATGGGAAAGACAAAAGTGATAAATGTATCCGGAAAAGAAAAGATTTTTGAGATATGACTATTTCTTGAAAGCTGCTTTAACCCGCTTGCTGAATAAAAGATATCCGCCGATTAATCCGCTTATAATTATCCCTATAAGTCCGTAAGTTATAATGAGCGGCATATACATTGAATAAACCGAGACTCCATTGATAGTTTCATTTGCAGCAGAGTAAGTTATGCTATTAGAAATTATATAATAAATTGATCCAATGATGCCGATTACAGAGATTATAATTGCAGCAATTCTCGCCCAATTCTTTCCGTTCCAAATACCTTTTCCCAAGAAGAAATCAAGCACAGCAAATCCAAACATCAGGAACCCAAATAATAAAAATAAAGCTCCTTCCCCAAAGAGGGAATTAATTAAATTTCCGCCAAGAATCAGAATTAATCCGAGAATTGCCGAGACACCAATGCCAATATAAAATAAGACAGCAATAACTTTTGCTAATACAGGGACATTACTCATATACGATTCAGCAAAATCTTATATATAAATATTTCTTATAATTTACTTTACATACAAATAAACATTCCCCGATCCATAGCTCAATTTCTTTTTGGGCTTCCAATTCGGGAATTCCCAGGTGTCTGAAATTACTTTAGCGCCCTTCTTTAGTTCTTTCTGCAGCTTTTTTTCCAAATCAGGCATGACATAATTTATCTGGAAGGAAGTTATTATGTCAAACTTTCCAAGAGGAGCATTGAAAAAATTTCCATAATGAATGAATGCTTTCTTTTGCAGGCCAAGATTCTTTATTCTCCTTCGCGAAATCCACACAAGAAGCGGATTTATCTCATAGCCATGGGCTTCTGCTCCATGCTTTGCAAATTCAATAACAATCTTTCCGTTGCCGGAGCCTAAATCAATGATTCTATCACCTTTCTTTACTTTGGCGAGCCGGAACATATTCTTCAATGCCTTGTTTGAAATTGGCTGGAAAGGGGCTCCGAAAAAGCATGAGGAAATCCAGACTGCAAATAGCAGAAGGAAGATTACAACAAAAATTAACAGAAAATCAAGCATGTTTAATGATGCTCTTCTAACTCTGCTTTATCAGCATCAGTTTTGGTTTTGTGAATTGTCCCGTCAGGATGATTTGGCGGAGAATAAACAGTGTAAAGCTTCAATTTTTTTGTCTTGGAATTGTTGATTACATTATGATATGTGCCTGCAGGAACAATCACAGCATCTCCATTTTTAGCGATATGAATTTCCTTTTCATTTAGGACAAACTTTGCTTCTCCCTCTTCTATCCGAAAGAACTGGTCAACATGCGGATGAACTTCATCGCCAATTTCCTCGCCCGGCTGAATGCACATCAATACTAACTGGGCATGCTTTCCTGTAAAGATTACATGGCGAAAATAATTATTGCTCAGCGTATCTTTTTCTACATTCCCAAAATATCCTATCATAAGCCACCTCTTAAAAGAGAAGGTATGCTAATTTTATAAATTTATGCAGTTGCAGGATATCCAAATATATCACAAAATTAAAAAATGCATGCCTTATAGAGAATTATGCCAAAAAAGAGAAAAATACCTAAAAGCCAGGGAGAATTGAGCGCTGAAAATTACTTTCCTGTAAGCGAGGAAAACCTGAAGCATGCTATTGAAAAAACCTACAAGAAACCAGAGATAGTTGTTCCCATAATTGAGAAGCAGGGAAGCATCGCAAAAGAGAAAGTAAAAAGAGGCAGGAGAAAGGCAGTTAATTCATCCCGCAACCAAACCCCGCGCCGCCCGCCCCGGGAAAAGGGAAACATTAGGCAATTTGAAACAAAAAATATTAATTTAAAGCAAGATGGATACGAGCTGATTATAACTGAAAAGCCCCAGGCAGCTGAAAAGATTGCAAATGCCCTTGGAAAATCAGCGAGAAGAAATATTCACGGAGTTTATTATCATGAAGTTGACAGAAAAGGGAATAAGATTGTTGTTGCATGCGCAGTGGGGCATTTGTTCACCCTCTCGCAGAAAGAGAGAAACAGCGGGACTCCTGTCTTTGATTTGCAGTGGGTTCCTAACTATCTGGCAAGAAAAAATGATTTTACAAAAAAATATTATGACACTATCCTCAGCCTTGTAAAAAATGCAGGAGCAATCACTATTGCAACAGATTATGACATAGAAGGAGAGGTAATAGGAATGAACGTAGTAAGATATCTTTGCGGGCAGAAAGATGCAGGCAGAATGAAGTTCTCAACCCTCACGCCCGCTGAACTTAATATCTCTTATGAGCACAAACTGAATCATCTTGACTGGGGGCAGGCTATTGCGGGAGAGACAAGGCATTATCTTGACTGGCTTTACGGAATAAACCTTTCAAGAGCACTCATGGATGCGATAAAATCAACTGGAAGGTTCAAGATTATGTCAATAGGAAGAGTGCAGGGTCCGACTCTTAATATTATTGTCGAAAAAGAAAGAAAAATCTCAGAGTTTAAATCCCAGAAATACTGGCAGGTTTTTATAACTGCGGAAAAAGGAAACGAAAAAATTGAACTGGAATATGAGAAGGATATTTTCAACAAAGCAGAGCTTGACAAATTTGATAATCTTAAGGGAAAAAACATTTTATTGAACACTGAAAAATCCAGCCAGTTTCTTCCTCCCAATCCTCCTTTCAATCTCACGGCATTGCAGACAGAGTCTTATCGGCTTTACGGATTAACTCCTTCCAGAACGCTGCAGATTGCACAATCGCTTTATCTTTCAGGGCTTATTTCCTATCCAAGAACATCAAGCCAGAAACTTCCACCTTCTATTGCTTATGAGGAAATATTGAGAAAAATTGCAAAAAGATTCAATGCTGAAAAGCTGATTGCAAGAAAGAATCCTGTTGAAGGGAAAAAATCAGACCCTGCACACCCCTCAATTTATCCGACAGGGGAAAATGCTGAAAGAGAACTTTCTTCTGAAGAAATGAAAGTTTATGAGCTGATTGCAAGAAGATTCATTTCGCTTTTCTGCGATGACGCAATAATAGACAAAAAAGTAATCAAAGGCGAAGTTCAGGGGCTTAAATTTTCCGCAAGAGGCTCTTCTGTCAAAAAGAAGGGCTGGCTTGACATTTATCCTATAAAGATGGAAGACAAGAATATTCCCGATGCCAATGGCGAGTTCAAAATCATGAAAATAAGAAACGAAGAGAAGGAAACACAGCCGCCAAAAAGATATTCTCCTGCTTCAATTGTTTCTGAACTTGAAAAAAGAAACCTGGGGACAAAAGCAACCCGGGCTGCTATTCTTGAAACGCTTTATGACAGGGGATACATACAAAACCAAAGCATTCAGGCGACTCCTTTCGGAATTTCGCTTATTGAAACCATGGAAAAATACTCTCCGGTAATTATTGATGAAAATCTGACAAGGCAGTTTGAAAAAGAGATGGAAACAATCCAGCAATCGCACTCGGGATTTGAAGACAAAGAAAAACGGATTATTGATGAGGCAAAAGGCGCAATAACAAGCATACTCGGGCAATTCGGAAACAACAGGCTGAAAATAGGCAATGAACTCCTTAATGCAAACAAAAGCTGGATAGAAGAGCAGAAAAGAATGAACATAATCACGAAATGCCCCAAATGCGGAGAAGGTAGCATTGCAATCATGTATTCAAAGAAAACAAGACGATATTTTGCCGCATGCAATAAATATCCTGATTGCAAAAACACATATTCCCTCCCTCCAAATGGGCTTATTAAAAAAACAGACAAGTTCTGCGAAGCATGCAACTGGCCAATGCTGATGCGCCTTTCAAAAGGGAAAAAGCCATGGATTTTCTGCTTCAATCCTGATTGCGAGACGAATAGAAAGAGAGTGGAAGAGTATCGGGAGAAGAAGGAGAGGGAAGGCGGGAATCCCCAGCCAAACCTTTAAATACCCTCACTTCTGCATATAATCATGTCAGTAATGCAGGGAGAAACGAAGAATAAAACAGCTAATTCTGTTACATTCAATTAAAAAAGTTAGGAGGAACTATGAAAATCTATGTAGGTAATTTGCCTTTCAGTGTTGATGAATCTGATTTGAAGGAATTATTTTCCGGATATGCAACAGAAGAAGTAACGCTTATCAAGGATAAATTCAATGGACGTTCTAAGGGTTTCGGCTTTGTCGTCATTCCAGATGATGAGTCTGCCCAGAAAGCTATTGATGAACTTAACGGAAAAGACTTCAAAGGCAGAGAATTGAAGATATCTGAAGCAAAGCCATTTGATCCCGACAAGCCACGTGAACCACGAAGATTCGGAAACGGCGGCGGAAACAGATTCGGCGCTCGAAGAAACTTTGGCGACAGAGACGGCGGAAGAAGAGAAAGGTATTAATCTTTCTTTTCTGAAATAAAATTTTATTTTTTATTTTTTTGTTTTTTCTTCTTAGTTTTCAGATAAATAATTACAAGAATTATAATAACCAGCAATGCAGCTGCGCCCGCAATTATTGCTAAATCTGAATTTGAAATATTAAGCAAAGGATTATTTTGTATCTCCTGATTCTGGTTTTCAGGGGTGATTTGCTCATGTATTGATGTGAGAATTACATCTGCATTGTAATTGCTTATATTTTTCAGGAAGATAGACAAATCATAATAATTGTCATTGTTGAAATCTATCTTCTTTGTTTCATTCAGCGAGATGCTGAAAGTTACAGGAGAACTTGAAAGAGTTATAACTGCCGTATTATTTGAAACGCTTTTCAGGGATATGGTATGTGTTTGATTTTCTAGCGGAAATCTTACCTGCCAGCCTTTTATCAATACCAGTTCATATCCATTTCTCATCTGCTCCGGAGTTGGCGAGACATATTTATACAAGCCCTGTTGCTGTGTTGTTTCACCGCATGCAATTGCAGGAAAATAGTTGACATCTGATGTGTCTATTGATACATTTGAAGCTGTAAAGCTATATGTTCCATAAGAAGAAGTTGCAAACAGGCAGCTCGAAGGAGAAGTATAACTCAAATTATAAAATGTTATTGAAGTGCTGGAAACATCCAGTTCATCGAAAGTCAGAGGCACGCTTGTAACGGATATTGTTAGATTAAGTCCTGTTGAATTTATCGTCCCTGATGAGAAAGTTACAGGGGAAACTAAAGACAAGCAGAACAGCAATGATGCAAGAGCCATCAAAAACATTACTTTCTTACTCATTTTATCCAGCCGCCAATAAAACCCAGGTCCCTGTTGAGTTGCAGTAATATAATCCAGTTGCATTGACACCGACAGTATGATTTGTTGCAGCTGCACAGGTCGGAAGAGTTGATGGCATCAATTGCATAAGATTAGACAGCGTAACATTTCCATTACTTACATTAATGCTGCCATTTACATCTAATTTTTGAGTTGGTGTTGTTGTTCCTATTCCTATGCTATTTCCGGGTCTCTTTATTATAAATGCAGTAGAACCTGCTGCTGAATCAATCCTGAAATTTCCTGAGTTATCTTCCCAGAAAGTCCATATACTACCTGTTGCATTTGTCATATACCATGTTGGATTTATAGCAGAGATATTCAAACTTCCCCCCTGAATATTCAAGAGATTCTTGGGGCTTGATGTATTTATTCCTACAAGTCCCCTAAATATAGTATTTTCAAAGGTATCATTTGTAAAGTTCATTACCCCAGGACTTGCATAAGTTCCTCCGAGAATAATATTATCAGCCTCAACAACTTTTGCTGAATTCAGAATTGTATTGTTTGTTCCCGATGTAAATTTATTTCCTATTAGCTGCAAATCCCCGACATTATTAATATAAAGCCCTGCTCCTGTTAAAAACCAAGAATTAATGATGTAATTGTAATTGTTGAAGTTAAAGGCATTGTTTCCATCGTAGTAAATAGAATATTTTTGAGTATCTCTAAACTCATCATCTTTTACTATTATTTCAGCTTCATTGCTTATGTTATAATATCCAAGAGGATACCATGCTTTGTTGGACTGATTTTCATATCCTGGTTGCATGCCGAATTTGACATTCTCAATCTGTTGGATGTAGCATTCAGAAGGGCTTGGGCGTAATGTGAATAATATCTGCCCTGCCATCGTAGTAGAGTTTGCGCTGTATATGTTATCTTTATTTCTTCCAGTTCCAATAAGGTCATGGCAGTGCGTAAGGACAACAGGCGTCTTTACAATATACTGAAGATGATTTCCCGTGATAGGGGCAAGATAAACAGTTGCCCCTGTATCATAATTCTGAGGTGTGAATGCAAAATCAACTATAGAGGCATATATTTGTCCGAAATCGGTAGAGTCTGTGACATTGATTGAATTAGGTCCTCCTGCAACGATGTTTCCGGAATTGTCTATTCCATAAATGTAATTATCATCGGAATAAATTGTATAGCCTTTGTATAATCCTAGTATTCCCGAGCTTGATGTTGCATTAACCGCATATCCATAAATATTCGTGAAGTTAGAATAGTTTAAAGTCCAAAATGGATCTATCTCTGAAACATTCTGATAAACTATTGTTTGATTAGTTATGTTATAATAATTTGCCGTGTTCCCTCCTCCTAATTCGCTTAAATTCCCGCAACCCCAAGTCCCGCTGTATCTGTACAAAGTCATGTTATCATGATTGCATATTTCATCTATGTCTGCTGATTCTAAACTTGAAACTAAAGCTATAATTCCCAAAACCATTAATGTAATTAAGAAAATAGTTGAATACTTATGATTCATCTTCTCTTTCCTCCTTTTCCTTTATTTTTCATTTTATCCTGCAAATATATAAGTCCATGTTCCTGCATTGTTGCAATAAACCAATCCCGTAGTATTCCTCATAATGCTTCCGTTTGTTCCTGCTGCTGAACTGCATGTAGGCAGAGCTGAGGATTGAAATAGATTTAGCATTTGGCTTATAGTTATATTTCCATTGCTTACATTAATGTTGCCATTTACATCTAATTTTTGCGTAGGAGAACTTGTTCCTATACCTATATTATTATTTGTTCTTGACATTGTAAGAGCTGTTGAACCTGCTGCTGAATCAAATCTCAAACTTCCGCTGCTATCAGTCCAAAATGTCCAGTAACTTGAGCCATTATCAAGATAAAGCGTAGGGCTCGCTGCGCTTATATTCACAGTTCCCATAATATTCAGAGGATTTTGCGGAGTTGTAGTGTTTATTCCTATGCCATTTCCAGGCCTTTTTATTGTGAATGCTGTTGAACCTGAGGCAGAATCAATTCTGAAATATCCGGAATTATCTGTCCAAATTGTCCAATAACTTCCAGTTGCATTGTTCAGATAAAAAGAAGGATTTACAGCGCTTATATTGATTGTTCCATTAACGACATTAAGGGCATTTTGAGGGCTGGATGTGTTTATTCCGACAAGCCCTCTCAAGATTTCATTTTCAAAAGAATCATTCGTGAAGTTCATTACTCCCGGACTTGCATAAGTTCCTCCCAGAATGACATTTCCGAATTCAAAAACTTTATTTGAATTAATTATAGTGTTGTTTGTTCCGGATGTGAATTTGTTTCCTGTCATCTGCAAATCGCCGACATTAGTCAAGTAAAGCCCCGCCCCTGTCAAAAACCAGGAATCTACAATATAGTTATAATTGCTGAAGCTAAAGGCGTTGTTTCCGTTGTAATAAATGGAATAATTTTGCGTGTCCCTGAATTCGTCATTTATTACTATTAATTCTGCCTCGTTGCTTATATTATAATATGCAGAGGGATACCATGTCTTGCTGGACTGATTTTCATATCCTACCTGCATGCCGAATTTGACATTTTCAATCTGCTGGATATAACATTCAGAGGGGCTTGGGCGCAGTGTGAATAATACCTGCCCCGCCATTGTAGTGGAGTTTGCGCTGAAAATATTACCTTTGTTTCTTCCAGGGCCCACAAGATTATGGCAATGCGTAAGAACAACAGGCGTCTTAACGATATACTGCAGATGATTTCCCATTACAGGAGCCAGATAGATAGTTGCACCCGTATCATAATCTACAGGAGTAAATGCGAAATCAACAATAGAAGCATAAACCTGCCCGAAGTCGGTTGGGTCTGTAACATTAACTGAATTTGGGCCTCCTGCTACAATATTTCCCTTATCATCTATCCCATAGATATAATTATTATCTGAATAAATTGTATATCCTTTGTACAATCCAGCACCAATTATGTTTCCCGTCGTATTTATCACACTGTTTGAAACAGTTGTTGTTGCAAATATAGAACTGGCTAGAAAAACAATTCCAAGAATAATGCAAAATAAAAAAGGAATTATCCTTTTTTCAGCCCTCTTTTTATTCATAATATTTTTCAGGGGATTATAGTTTAAATTCTTTTCTTTTAATGGACTCACCGAGAATTGAACTCGGGACAGTTCGTTGCGAACGAGCCGTTTTACCACTAAACTATGAGCCCATAAAAAAATCTGATAATTTTCTCTGAGTTGAAATCATTTTTAGAACTTTGCTCTTTTCCATTATCGGAGAATAATCAAAATTGAATTTTCTTTTTCCTATCTGCTTTGACATCATGATAAAATCATTTAAATTATCAAATTCAAAATGCTCATTGCTCATTGTTTTTCGCACAGACTCCCGCACAACCCATACTCCCAAGCCTGCCCAATAAGTCGGGGTTTCAATTCTTATTGCAAGAATGCCTGCCTGGCGTTTTATTGATTCAAGATATTCAAGAATGGCAAGGCGCGTTGCATAATATCCTCCTGCTGTTGCAGAGGCGTAGGTTTTTCTTCCTGAAAATGATTCGTAATCTGTTGATGCTTTCATTTCACTTGAAGGATTCCATGAACTACCCGGAACATAAAGCTCAAACAATTCAAAGCTGAAAGCAGATGGGAGCAAAAGAATAAGATACTGGTTTCCCAAAAATTCTCCTGTGAATAATTCATGATTTTCAATCCATTTGCATTCTTTCACTTTTTTGAGAAGCATTTTTCCGATAGTGTCGTCTGTTGCAGTAATGCTCCACCGTGTCGGAACGAGCTTCCTGTTCTTTTTTAATCCTAAAACCCCGACGCTTAATATCTGGCTTAGGGAATACCCATCAAAATTATTTTTGTAAAGCAACTCCATGCTTTCTGACGCTTTTATCTCGTCGTTCATAACCTTATCAACTTTCGCATCTATTCTCACATTTCCCGTAACTTTTGCATTTTTCAAGCCAGCATGCATTCCGTGAGGAGTTACAATCTGATCCCGCCCGCTGTCAAAATTCAAATCCTTTTTTAGTTCAATCTCCACATCAACAGGGCGGGATGCTATGGCAATATCTTTTGCAATTCCAAGAAATTTTTTGTTTAACCTCGCATCATAAACATGCGACTGGAATCTTGAATTAAGAAGGCTGTTTCTCAATTTCAAAACATCCTGAATCTGAAAGTTATTCTCTGCCCAATATTTTTCATCATCATAAAGCCATGCATTTTCATCTTTTTCAAGGGGGGAAAGAATTCCGACATTGACTGCAGGATATCTCAGCTTGCTTCCTATGAAAACACTGGGAGGAGAGATGGAGTCAACCTTTGAAATACTTCCCAGATTTTTGTATTTGAAATTTGTCTCTGCTATTTTTTTTATAACCTGAAATTTTATGTCGGACATAAAATTAAGATGAGATATTAACTTTATATTTATGTATAATTACTGGGCAGTTGCCTGGATTTTTGAGCTAAATCCATTGAGAACATCAAATGAGAAAGGCCCATTCCTCTTCAGATAATACACATAATTCTGCAGATAGGGTTCACAGTTCATCAACACACCGCCTGCTTTCGCTATTCCTCTTAAGTCATTTGTAACCAGTGTAATCTGTTCTTTTGTGTAACCTATTGCATTTGCTCTCATTAGAATGTCAAAATCGGTTTGGGACAAATCATATACCCGTCTCATTCCGCTGTATTTTTCTGATAATCTGCTGAATGCTTCTTCACAATATTCACCATTCATAACTCTGTCATTTTCAAAAAATATCTGCAATAATCTTCTTATATTGGCTGCCTCTTCCCTTTCCCCTATGGATTTTGCTTTTCTTTGCTTTTCAGACATTTTTATCGCCAGTTCTCTTTCAACACTGTCTGTTATGTAAATATGATTTTCTGCTTCGGGAAGAAAATGCATCATCTGCTTCAGAAATATTGCATTCATCAGGGATTTTTCTTTCTGCGGAACAGGCAATTTTTTTCCATCAGGAAGATAGCCGAGCAATCCGGAAGTATCAAACAGAATCATTGTTCCATTATGCGCAAGAGTATCCAAAGATATCACCAATCTTCTCCCAAAAAAGATTTTATAAGATTTATTGTATGGGAAGAGATATTTTGGGAAGAAGTTAATGTTAATGTAAAAACCATAGAATGATGTGTGCGTCTTGAATCTCGCGAGCGATTATACAGATATTATGGGTTCAACTGAAAAGAGGCGATATTATCCCGCTAAAACAATCCTCTCCTGAAAATTCCTTCGTTGCGTATTTCAAAGCCAAGCTCTTTTTCAGGCAGGCTTCTGTGCTTAAGAAGCAGGGCTTTCTTTTTTCCGCCAGTGTTTTTCAGCTCAATTATGCACTTGCTCCAATACTGGAAAAGATTTCCTCCTACAATGTTCGTTTCGCGTTCCAAACCTTTTTTCCAGTCTTCTTCTGACTGGAATGTTGAATAAACCTGATTTGTGATTATTATGGGAATATCCTGTTTCTTTGAGATTTCTGCTAAAATCTTCATCTGCTTTGCAACCTCCTGATTTATTTCTTTTACTTCATCTTTACCTCTTTCTTGTTCCCCACCGCCCCGTGCATTAGCAAGCTCAAGCCGATAAAGCATGGCCATGCTATCCACGATAATAAGTGAAATCTGCTCTTTTTTTAATTGGGAATTGAGAGTTGCAAAGAATTTCTTCTGCTCATCAAAATCGCCCGGTTCTGTAAGAAGAATATTCTTCAATATTTCCTGATAATTCTCTCCTGCGATTTGTTTTACCCTGTCTGCGGAAAAGCCGCGCTCTGTATCAATGAAAATTACCTTATTTCCTTTTTTTGCCTGGCTGCATGCGGCTAAAACCGCAAAGTTGGTCTTCCCGCTTCCGGGAGGGCCTGCTATCATTGTTATGATTCCTTTTTCATAACCTCCATAAAGCCATTTATTCAAATCATAACTGCCTGTGGAGATTTTGGTCTCTGGCATGAAATTATTTCATTAAAAGAATTAATAAGGATTATTGTCCCCCGCCCTTAAGAAATATTAGCAATAAAAACTTAACTTTAATCCGCATCTTGATAATAGCGAGGTTAAAGCGCGCAGATTATTAATAGAAAAGAGGTGATAATAATTAAAATTATTCAAAATCGCTCATCCTTTCCAAATCGCTGAATGGGAAAGGCCTGATGTTTGATACAAATGTTAGATATCTTGTATATTTGTAAACTTCTGTATTCCAGTATTCGCAGAACATTGCCAAATCCTTGTTTCTTTTGCCGCTGAACACAACTATAAGCCAATTTATTATTGCAAGAACAGAAATCAGGTATCCCCATACTTTTATGATTATTCCAGAAACAATTGCTACAATAATCCTGAACCATGCTTCTTTTCTTTCAGACATTCCTTTTTTTGCGTTCTTTTTTTGCATGTATCAATAATGATGGAGGCGTTTATAAATTGTTT
>DATJPO010000017.1:0-3184 GCA_035506395.1 Candidatus Omnitrophota bacterium | reverse complement strand
AATTCCCATTAACTTCATTATAACCTGAAGAAAAATAATTCTGGCTTGCACCATAATTTGTTGCTACACCTTCCTGAGTAATTTCCCTTGACAAAGGAGTTGAAATTACATTGCTTTCCAAATCAGCTTCTTCTTCTCTCTGAATTTTTTCAAGAACAGGGGCTGTGCTCTGAGAAGATGGAAGAGCAGAAGAACTGACAAATTCAGGAAGTTCATTGCTTTCAAATATTTCAGAATCCTCAACATGCTGTTCAAGACTCTCTTCTTTTTTTACTTCAGGCTCTTTATTTTTTATTTCTCTTACTTTTGGCTTTTTTATCTCTCTTATTCTTACTTTTCCTGAATTATTTCTCTTTTTTTTCATGAATTAATGAGAATTAAGAAATATATAATTTTATGTATAACTTGGCATGCCGTGGGCTTTTTTATAAATATCAAAAATATCGAATATCGCATCTTTTCCATTTTTCACAGCAAGTTTTCTTAAATATTCTTTTTCAATAAAACTTTCAGGCCTTATTACTACAGGAGCTTTTCCTTTTCCGCCCTTTGCTTCTTTTTCTGGTTCATTGTATTTTCCTATAAGAGCAAAGAAAGGATTTGAAGTATCTGTTTCCTTTTTCTTTTCCTCTTCTGTTTTTTCCTCAAGAAAAAAGTTTATATC
Organism: Candidatus Omnitrophota bacterium; assembly: GCA_035506395.1. GTDB lineage: Archaea > Nanobdellota > Nanobdellia > Pacearchaeales > GW2011-AR1 > JAKLIN01. The sequence continues at coordinate 2,520 of DATJPO010000017.1, read as the reverse complement.
TTCCTGCAATTTTCCAAGGCTTTCTTCTGTTGTTCCTTCAATGAGTTTCAGGACTTCTTCTATTTCTGAATGTGAAATCGCCTCTTCAAATTTTGCGAGCTCGTCCTCATTCATCACATAGCACTTGAAAGATACGTCTGTTCTTCCTCCGAAAGTATAATGAGCCTGCTGGGAAACTCTCTGTGGTATTCCCCTGAAAGTAAAATCAACAAGAAAACAGCTGTAGTATTTTCTTAATTTATTCAGGACTCTTTCTTTTCCAAAATCCACTGACAAATTTCCTTTGCCAATTTCACCCTCAACATTCAGCGCTCTTTTCCCTAATACAGTCAGTTCAAGAAAAATTGTGTTGAAGGTTTTTACAAGAGAGGGATTTCTTCCGGATTCCTTCATTTCCAGCTGCTGGGCTGCTGCGAGATAAGGGCGAACCCATCTAGAATACAGCTTTAAGCTGTTTACCTGGCTTCTGAGATAAGTTTTTTCAAGTTCGTATCTTTTTCTCAGTTCCTGTTCTGACTGCTCCATCCAGATATTGAATTCCTGAATTCTCGGCTTTAATATTCTCTTTACCATGTCATTCAATTCAATCTTGTCAACTTCCTTGACATCATTCACAGAGAGAAATGCATGTATCAGTGTCTGGAAGCCTCCCTGAGTTGACGCCATTGCTTTTATGCTGGAATTTCCCTTTGTTATGTCAACTTTGTCCATCCATATCTGCTTCAGAGAAAGAATTGCTGCTTCTTTGTCATTTTTGTCCTTGGATTTCAGCTTGTCATAATGCTGGAGCCTTATCCTGAAATCTTTCAAGTCATAGACAATGTTAAGGACGCTTCTAAGAACAGTATTCACATCTCCCATTATTTTTGATGCCTGCTGCTGCATTATTGTTGCTCTCTGCCCGAGTTCTGCAAAATGCCCGCTTCCCGGAGTTGAAACAAAGTTATCAACAAGCTTTTCCATTCCAAGCCCCATGTCATTCATCAAATCAATGATGTAAAAATAAATCGGCTCGAGAGTATCAGAAGAAGAATCATAGACAAGCTTGTGCTCTGAAAGAGGCCCTTTTTGCTTTGTAACCTCTTCAATTATCTGAGAGATAGTTTTCACCGCCATGTAATTATATAAGAACCAGATTTAAAAAATGTTTCCTATGAGCAAAAACAAAAACTTATAAATAAAAATACCCTTGATGAAACATGGTGATATTCAAGAGGAAAGACAAGGTTCTGGATTGGAGATACAAAGGACAAGGACAACAGTCCTCGGGAACAGGAGGAATGGGGAGAATGATACAGCCAAGAAAGAGAATTTCAGAACCTGTTACTGTGGGAGATATTGGATTTTTGGGAGATATGGCTGCTTCTAATTCAAGTTATAATTCAGAGGATAATGAAGATTCAGGAGAAAAGAAAAAGAAACTTGCAAAAAGAATTCTTGAAATGACAGACAGGATTGAGGATTTGAGCAATCAGGTTTATCATCTTCAGCAGAGAATTGACTTGCTTGAAAAGAAAACAGGAAGGTCATTCGAGTAATAACTTTTATTAATCCTTTGTTCTTTTTATTGATATGATTAAGGATTTTGACAAGAAAGTCAGGGCATATGCTTTGAAAAATGCTGTTGCTTATGAAGGAAAAGCAATGCAAGGGCCTGTTATTTCTTCCCTGTTTCATGAAGGATTGAAAAGAAGCGAGATGGGAAAATACGGAAAGAAGATTGCAGAAATTATAGGAGAGGTGAATAAATTATCTCTGGAAGAGCAGAAAAAAGAATTCGAGAAGCTTGAGAAGAAAGTCAGCGAGAGAGAAGAAAGAGTCGGCTTGCCAGAGCTTCCAGATGTTCCAAAGACCGGAGTTGTTATGAGGTTCCGTCCGCATCCTTCTGGACTGATACATATTGGAAATATAATATCAAACATGTGCAATTCTTTATATGTAGAAAAATATGGAGGAAAATTCTACGTGATAATTGATGACACTAATCCAGAGACAGTTGTTCCTGACGCATACAAGAAAACAAAAGAAGACTGCGACTGGATTTTCGGAAATGTCACAGAGTACATCAATTCCTCAGACAGGATGAAAATTTATTATGATTATATAGAAAAATTAATTGATAAGAAGGCAGTTTATGTCTGCACCTGTTCTTCTGACAGGTTCAAAAAATATATAGAAGAAAAGAAAAACTGCCCGTGCAGGAAAAATACTGTCAAGAAAAACCTTGAACTATGGAACAAGATGCTTGACAAGAAAGGATTCAAGGAAGAACAGGCAGTGATAAGATTCAAGTCAAACATGAAAGACAAAAATCCGGCAATGAGGGATTTTCCTCTTGCAAGAATAAGCCTGAAAAGGCATCCTCTGCAGGGAGACAAGTACAAGGTCTGGCCTCTGATGAACCTCGTTGTGGCAATTGATGACATGGAATTAAAGATGACGCATGTAATAAGGGGGAAGGACCACATGGACAATGCCAAGAGGCAGAAAATGATTTTCGATGTGTTCAAAAAGAAATAT
>DATJPO010000016.1:0-4583 GCA_035506395.1 Candidatus Omnitrophota bacterium | reverse complement strand
CTAACAAAGATTTAGTGCTTAATTCTGAAAAATTAAAATCCATAGATTTCAAGGAAATTAAAGAATACTTTTCAAGAAATGGAGAGTTCATAGATGGTGTTGTTATCTCAGGAGGAGAACCAACAATATATCCGGATATTGAAAAGCTATGCGAAGAAATAAAAAAACTTGGATTTAAAATAAAAATTGACACCAATGGCTCAAATCCTGAAATGCTGAAACTGCTTCTTGACAAAAAGCTTATTGATTATGTTGCAATGGATATAAAAACTGATTTTGAAAAATACAAGGAAGTTACTAATTCAGAGATTGATGCTGAAAAGATAAAAAAATCAATTTCTGTTCTTTCACAATTTCCTGAATATGAATTCAGAACAACAATCTTTCCAAAGATAGAAAAACAGGATTTGATAAAGATTGCAGAATACCTGAAAGAGAAGAACATGAACAAAGCATTTTTCCTTCATCAGTTCAAGCCAGACACGTGCCTTGATGAAGAGTTTGAAAAAGAAAAGCCATATCCTGATGAAAAAATTCTGGAATTTTACGAAGCTGTGAAAAGTTTTTTTGATAAATGCGAAATAAGAAATCTGTAGCACAATAATTTTTAAAAAGGCCGTGTGGATTTAGATAAAATGCAAAAAGAGATTGGGGTTATTCCCGAGGGTGCTTTGGGAACAAGGCCTTCATGGGATGAGTTTTTTATGGGAATGGCTATCTGGTATTCTTCCCGCCGTTCCTGCAGACATGTGAGGTCTGGAAGCGTGATTACACAAAATAATGAAGTAATTGGTATGGGATACAATGGTGCCCCTCATCAAATAAAAGAAAACTGCCTGGATTTTGGATGCAGAAAAGAAGTAATGGGATTAGATTATAAACAATCCCTTAATTCAGGGAATTGCATCGGGATACATTCTGAAAAAAATGCCGCTGGACATTTAATTAAAATAGGTTTAAAGGAAATAGTATTATATAATGCAATTTTTCCGTGTCATACTTGTGCAAAGGATATGCTTCCATATGGTTTATCAAAGGTAATATTCAAGAGATTATATTCTGAAAAAGAAACAGAATCTACATTGGAATTGTTTGGAGAAGCGGGAGTAAATGTCTACAGACTTGATTTAAGTCCTGAAAGATATTTGGATATCTTGTTTGGAAAACCTGCAGAAACTTTTGATGCCTGGTCTGATGAAGAAAGAGAAAGAATAAAGGCTTTGTTCTCATTAAAATGAGTATTGAATTAACTGTGCAGGAAAAAAGAGATTATTGCGTTTGTTCTGTATTGCAGGCTGTTTTCAGGAAGCATGGCTTGGAGATTTCCCAGGAAGAAATTGCAGGAAATTTAACTCACGGAGAAGAAAGGGGATTTAAGATTGATGATAAAAGAATAAGAGAATTTTTTTTGAGAAATGGTTTTATTTATACTCCTTTTGGAGAAGATGAAACTCCTTTCAATGAGCCAGATGGGTTATTAAAAGAAATGCAGAAGCATGACGGAATAATTGGAATAGAAAATCATGTTTATCTTTTGGAAACATTTCAAGACCCGAGAGTAATGCTCATTGACCCAAAAGACGGACAGGAAGTTGAAAAAAATTATTATCAGCTGTTAAGAGAAATGAAGAATGGTGGATTTTTTGGATTAATAATAAATTTATATGGAGGAAAAGATGCCAATATCATCACTAAAAGTTCTGGAGTTCAATGAGCTTTTGAAATCACAGGGAAAAGCTCCTTTGATAGACAATCTCTCAAAAAGAGAACTGGAAAATCCAGAGGGATGCGGGATTGACTTGAGAGTTGGAGAGGTTTATGCTCTTGAGGGAAAAGGTTTTCTCGGAGTTGAAGAGAGAAAAACTTCAGAAGCAATTAAGATTGCAGACATAAAAGAAAAAGGAGAGATTACAATTACTCTTCCTCCTAATGGTTATTTTCTTGTTAAGACAATTGAGACAATACATTCTCCTGGAGAAAAATTGGAAATTGAAAAAGGAGTCTGGAAATATCTGATGCCTGTTGTTTATCCAAGAAGCACTCTGCAAAACTGCGGTGTGGGGTTTTTAGCGACAAAGACAGATCCCGGTTATATAGGACAGCTGAGATTTGGAATTATAAATAACAGGAATGAGCCTTTTGAATTCCAGCTTGGCGCGAGAATGTTTAATGTTGTTTTTGAGCCTGTGACTGGAGAGATAAAAAGAACTTATGAGGGGCAGTGGCAGGGAGGAACAAGAGCAAGCACAGCAGGAACAGAAAAACAAATATGACTTTCAGAGAATAATAATCTATTTAAACAAATTTGAAGATTTTGAATAATGAGAGAGGTAGAACAAAAAGAGCTGAGAGGAGACGGGAAAATTCGTTCTTTGGAGATTAATGCTGAAAATCTTGCAGAAGCAACACGCAGTGCGATAATCGCGTGCCATGATAATGGTTTCAGGGTTGAAACACCAAAACAAACAAGAGGGATGACTCTTGGTTATGATGCCGACATCAAAGTAAGAGTGGAAAATCCGGATTCAGAACCAAAAATATACACTTTTGGAATGAGCGAAGATGGAAGAGGGCTGATGCAGTATATTCTTGAAGTCACTCATGGAATTCACAATCACTGGCTGAAAGATGAAGAGCATCCAACGAGATGGGGTTATACTTACAATGGAAGATTTGCAGACCAGATTCCTTTTATTTTACAGAGAATAAAAAAGGACTGGGATAAAAAAAGAAGAATCTCTGGAAGAGATTACCAGTTTGCAACATGGGTGGCTGGAAAAGATATTGTTCCTGAAGAAGAAGACCCTCCTTGTTTTCAGTTAGGGCAATTCAGGTTTGTAGATGATTTTCAGGGAAATATTGTAATGAATTATCAGACAGAATGGAGAAGCAGGGATTTGCTAAAGGCATGGAATGAAAACAATATTGCACAGATTGAATTAATGAAATTGTTTGCAGCAAAAGTTTCAAGTGTTATTGGAGAACCGATAAAATTAGGAGCATATGTTGACAGGAGCACTTCTTTGCATCTCTATGGATTATATTTAGATAAATTTGGATTGGAAGAGAGTATAGCAAACATGAAAAAGGCTCCTTATACAGAAAACAGTATGACTCTTGCAGATTATCTCACTCTTCCTCCTGACATGGATGCAATACCCTGGCCCGGAACAATTGAAGCGCAGAAAAGATTAATTGCCAGCCAGAGCGATTATGAAGCAAAGACAGGCTCACTGAATGCATCAAGAAAAACCCTGGCAGACAATGGTTATGATTTGGATAATTTTCCTTATCCTTCTGACTGGGATAGCTGGCCTAAGGAATGGGATGCTGAACCAGGCAGGAGCAAGTTAGCAAGAATAATTTAATTCTGTATTCCAGGAGTTCTTCTCAATTCCTCGTATGTCTGGTTAATCATGTCAACGAGAGATTTTGTATAATTTCCTTTTAATTTCAAGACAAAATTCCCAACATGCTGGTCTATATTATAATAAGAAGCAAGAGACTTCCAATTGGAAGAATTCATATCTGTAATCTTAAATTGGATTGATTTTTTTCCTGATTTTGATGCATAATTATCTATAACTCTCTGGACAATAGCATTTTTTGCAGAAGTTGTTTTTGTAAATTCATTTATAAAATAAGTATAAGATATGCTTGTATTCTGTGAAAAAATTGTTGAAAGTTTTTCATCAAGCCCTGAAATCTGATATCCTCTTAATGCTGTTTTTATTTCCGGAATGCTCCTTGAGCCTAGGGGATTTGTCATGCATAATTTAAAATCAGGGGTTGCTTTTACATATTCCAAATTAACGCTATTTCTTACAGAATCCAAAACATTTCCATTTAAATTTGAAACAGCAGTATTCTGGCTTGTTGCCTGATTTCTTTGCGGGAAATACCTATTCCATCTTTTTCCTGCAAGTATGTTTGCTCTTTTCAGCCTTTCTTGTTTTCTTTTAATTTCTTCTGTAATGAATGAATATCTGAGTTTATCTGAGATTTCTGTTCTTCCAGAAAATAAAAGACTTTGCCCCAGTTCTCTCGCTCTTTCATTAAATCCTGCTTCATCCAGGCGCGGGTCTAAAATTGCAGTTAAATCTTTCATATGCTGTGTTATTGTTGCTGTAAAACTCGTGGAAGAAAGAATATTTTCATAATAAATTTTCTTCAAGCCTTTTAGGCTTTCCATTACTGAAGAACTCTTTCTGTACATTTCCTGAAAATTAGGGTCAAAGGCAAACCTTTCAAAAGCTACACGCACAATTGTCCTTAATTCTTTGTTTTCTTCATTAGTAGGATTTTCGACACTTGACAAATCATCCAGAATTTGTCTTTCTACAGATTTTTCAGCATTTTTCATTCTCTTTACTGCTTCTTCAAGAGGAACATTTGAAGTGGTTTTAGCAGTGTTCACTTCTCTTAAAAATTTCAATACACGAGTTCTTTCAGCGATTGCCATAGGGGTATTCTGATTAATCAGATTATTTAAATTTTATGAAAAATAATTTTATATTAATTATTTAGAATTAACTCTATCAACAACATATCTTGCAAATTCTCCTAATAATTCCTGCTGGGGT
>DATJPO010000015.1:0-19121 GCA_035506395.1 Candidatus Omnitrophota bacterium | reverse complement strand
ACAAAATACGCTGAACATTCTCGGCACTGTAAATGTAACCAATCTCTCTTCGGGCTGGACTGGTTTTTATGTAGACCCGCTTGGCAGAGTTGGAATAAACACGACTTCCCCTCAAGGTGCTCTGACTGTTTTGGGTCCTGTTAATGCAACAACATTTTATTTTTCAAATACAACACAACCGACAGCCACAGGAACATTAAGCTATCTTACCATCGGAAGCAGTTTCTTTGTTTTCAGAACTTCCTCATCAGCATTATTCAAAGAGAATATACAGAATATCAGCGGTTCTGAATTAGAAAAATTCATGCAGTTAAATCCACGTCAATACAACAGAATTGATTCTAATAAAACCGAATATGGATTTATCGCAGATGAAGTAGCTAATATAGACCCTAATCTTGCCTTTATTGATATTGCTGGACAAAATAATAAAGGGGTTGATCCAAATGAATTAATTAATTTTTCAGTAAATTATCAGAATATTGAAGTATTAACCACGAAAGTAGTTCAGCAGCAACAATTAACAATACAGCAGCAGAATAACACAATCAACTCACAACAAAAACAAATAGATGATTTGAAGAAAGCACTTTGTGAAATTAAATTTGATTTAGATTTATGCAAAACTGCTGAATAAAAAATAAATCATGATAATAAAAATCCTTATCTGAAAAATAATGTGGAAAAGAAAAAAACAATCCAATTCACGAAAGCTATTCTTATTTTAGCTATTATTATCTTTTTTGTTCAACTTTCTTCTGCCGATATGGCGAATTCTACAGATTATTCTGTCGGAAAATTCACTGCAGGAAGTATTGGGGGGTTGATGACAGGCGGAAGCATTTCTGAGGCAAGATTTTTAACAACAGCATCTCAACCATCAACCAGTAACGCTAATTTTGATTCTGATACTGTAAATGTGGGCTTTTTTGAGAATACAAGTTATACACAGACTGTTTCAATACAATCCTATTCTGTTTCTCCAACAGCAGCCATAGTGAACTCTCCAATAACTCTCTCCATTTCTGCCCTGAATGCCCAATCTGTCTGGGCAATGATAGTTTTGCCGGATTCTTCTGTTCAGACTATAAATTTAGCAAATAATGGAGGCATTACTTTTACTTCTTCAATAATCGGAATATATAATGTGACTTTCTATGCAAACAGCTCAACAGGAGCAATTGCAACTGCAATCAGCCATTTTGAATTGATTGCATCGCCTCCGCCGGTAGTGATTCCCAGTGGTGGCGGGGGAGGAGGAACTACGACTGTAATACAAAAATGTGATTATATATGGAACTGCACTTCATGGAGCATATGCAATAACGGAATTCAAACCCGCCAGTGCAATAATGTGGGAACATGCACCGGAGAAGACCCAAATAAACCGCCATTAGAAGCAAAATGCATAGGATTATTTGATGTTTCATTAAAAAATGTAAGCATGGACGGAAACAGGCATTTAATTTTTGATGTTAACCTGCAGGAGCAGATAATTGACGAGAAAATTGATGTTAACTTGAAATATTCAATTATCTCGGATAATGAAGAAATATTCAGCCAGTTGGAAACAAAAGCAGTACAGGGCAATCTTTCCTATACAAAAAAACTTGATGAAATAAGGTTACTTGATGGAAAATATATCCTTAGAGTTGACATGGCTTACGATAATTTAAAGAAAGCTTTTGCAGAAGAAGATTTTACAATTAAGAACGGGCAAATTATTTCTATTCAGGAAGTTTCTCCAAAATCCGCAATCAGCCAGTTCATTTTTAATAATTTAGTCTTGTTAATCATAATTTCCTCGGCTGTAATAATCATAATATTATTCTTATTGATGAGAAAATACAGAAAAGAAAGAATGTCTGAAGAAAATAAGAAAAGAGCAAGAAATTATTCCGGATATGTGAACAGAATAAAAGATAATTTGAGAAGAATCCAAGCTAAGCATTTCCTTATTCTCCTTTTCAGCATTATTGCAATTGCAGGTTTGCTTGTCAGCAACAGAATAATCGGGCTTGTTATTGGCAATGCCGGGGGAATTATAAGCAATAACTCAGAAATTATCTGGATTGTTTTAATTGCCGCAGCACTTTTATTGGCTATTTATTTATTCAGAAGACAGATTAAACAGATTTTAAGAGAAATCAGAGACAAATTTGCGAAGAAATCCCCTAAGAACAGCATCAGCGGGCTATTAAATAAAAAAGTTTATACCTCTGACGGAAATTATCTTGGCGAGATTAAGGAAGTTATTTTGGAAAAAGATAGAATAGAAGGCTTAAAAATAGAATTAGGCATAAAGAATGAAAGAGGGCTTAAGGGCATTATTGTCAAATATAAAAATGTCCAGAGTGTGGGGCATGTTGTTATTATTGAAAACATTTTAAATGATTCAGAAAACTATAAAAATAAAGAGTCTATTCAGTAATATATAAAGAGGGGAAATGAAAAAAAAATCCGGTGAGAAAATACTTTCAAGTCCATATCTGAAAAATCTGCAAAAGCAATTTAAAAGAATTCAGAAGGCAGAATTTTATCTTGAAGGTGAAAAGAGAAAATTAATAGAGAATAAAAAAAAGATTGAAATTAAAATAAAAAAAGAAAAAAAGATTCTTTCTTTGAAAAAAGGAATTGAAAGATTAAGAGAAAGAAAGCATAAGCATAAAAAAAGATAATTCTCACAAGAATTTATAAATCGTAGTGCCTAATTCCCCCTTATGGCATTCATCGTAAAAAAGAAGATTCACGGGAATGATTATTTTTATCTGAATGAGAATAAACGAGTTGATGGAAAAGTAAAGACAACTACGATTGCTTATCTTGGAAAAGACAGAAAAGAAGCTGAGAAAAAGATGAAAGAGATGATAGATAAAAAGATTCCTGAAGAAAATGTTAACAAAAACCCGAACCGAGGTTCCTCACCTCCTATTAATATTAAAAAAGAGGCGATGCCTGAATCTCCCCATAATTATTCTGTAAAAATTTCCATTGAAGAGCTGGCTGCTTTCTGCAAAAGAAAAGGATTCATTTATCCATCCGGGGAAATTTATGGCGGGCTTGCAGGATTCTGGGATTTCGGGCCATTGGGCGTGGAATTGCTGAATAATATAAAAAAAGAATGGTGGGATTATTTTGTCAAAGGAAAAGAAAATATTGTTGGAATTGAAGCAAGCGTTATTTCTCCTCCCAAAACCTGGAAAGCTTCAGGGCATACGAGCAATTTTACAGATGTTTCCGTCCAGTGCATGAAATGCAAAAAATTCAACAAAGTTGACAAAGTTGAACTAGAACATGCTGTCTGCAGTTTTTGCGGCGGCAAGCTTGACAAATCAACTGCAAAAGATTTGAACCTGATGTTCAAGACAAATGTCGGGCCTGTCGAAGACGATTCCATTCCCGCTTATCTCCGTCCTGAAACAGCACAAGGAATGTTTTTGGATTTCAAGCTTGTTCAACAAACCGCAAGAATGCAGCTTCCATTCGGGATAGCGCAGATCGGCAGATGCTTCCGGAATGAAATTGCACCGAGGGATTTCCTTTTCAGAAGCAGGGAATTCCATATCGGAGAATTTGAGTTTTTTGTCAATCCTGAAGAAAAGAAATGCGATTTGCTTGAAGAAAAACATCTCAATCTTAAATTCAAATTCCTGAGCGCAGAATTCCAGATTCACGCAAAAAATGAACTGAAAGACATGACTATCCGGGAATTGTTAAAAGAAGGCAAACTTGAAGAGTGGCATGCCTATTGGCTCGCTGAACAGATTTTATGGTTTCACTCCATCGGATTGATAGAGATTAAAATAAGAGAACATATGAAGGATGAACTAAGCCATTATTCTTCAGCAACATTTGATATTGATTATGAATATCCCTTCGGAAGCAAGGAAATTGCCGGAATTGCAAACAGGGGGCAGTTTGACTTGACAAATCATGAAAGAGAAAGCAAACAAAGCATGCTGATTTTTGATGAGAAATATAAAAATAAAGTTATTCCAAAGGTGATAGAGCCGACGTTCGGAATTGAAAGGGTTTTCCTGGCAATTTTGGCTAAGGCATATCATTATGACAAGGAGAAAGATTATACTCTTCTGAAAATTCCCGCCAAACTTGCTCCTGTAAAAGCTGCTATTTTTCCTATTGTAAAACAACCTGAATATGAAAAACTCACAGAGAAAATTTATTCTGAACTAAAAAAAGAATTTAATGTTATTTATGACATCTCGGGAAGCATCGGAAGGAGATATGCAAGAAATGATGAAATAGGAACTCCTTATTGCATAACAATTGATGAAGATTCTTTAAAAAACAAGGATGTGACAATAAGAGTAAGAGACACGACACAGCAAATACGGGTTAAAATTGATGCTCTGAATGAAATTCTCCGACGGGGAATAAATGGAGAAGACATTTCAAAACTCGGAAAAAAAGTAGATACGCGAAAGAAATAAAATCTGAAAAAAACAGAAGAATTTTTAAATTTGAGAATACTAAAATTATCAATTAAAAAGAGCGTGATAATTATGGCAAAGAAAAAAAAGAGAAGATAGTTGAAAGTTAACCCGATTTTTATTTTTTTATTGTATAATTTATCTTTTTTCTCTTCTGAATTATAATGGCTGCACTGAGAATCGAACTCAGGACCTCCGGCTTTCTCAATTTAGTGTGAACTTTAGGTTTGTATGAATACTTCCCGCTTTCATGAGACCAGCGCTCTAACCAACTGAGCTATGCAGCCGATATAGCGAATTAATATAGGTTTAAAAATATAAAGGAATGCCTGGAAAATGTGATATAGCTTATTCTGTCTTCAACATCGCTTTTTCTTTGCTTTCACGCCTTTTTATCCTTGCCAGAAATCCCGCAATCTGATTCCTTATCTTTTTGCTTGGCATCGTATTTCCGAGAATCTTTTTATTATAATCAAAGCTTTCACTAAATGGAATGTCTTTTTTGTTCAAAACCACCGATGTTTTTTTTATCAATTTGGTTTTTATTTTTCCCATGATTAAGAACTGTAATTTTGGTTTTTAAGGGTTTCTATTCAATCTTCTCGATATTTTTCAGGCTTTTTACCGCCTCTATAAGATTCTCAAAGCGTTTCAGAGGCTCTCCGAGGAAAATTATTTCATAGGGAAGCCCCAGTTCCTGCGATTTTTTATAAGAATTCATTATATCCTGCTCAGAAATCTTTTTTTTATTGTAGGCAATTACAAGATATTCCTCATCTTTTCTGACCTTGAAAACAATCTTGCTTATTCCTATTTCAGATATATCCAGAATTTCAACCTGTTTTTGATTCAGAAATTCCTTGACTTTATTGAAAAAATTATTATGCTTATTTTTTTCCTGAACAGGCTTCTTGATTTTGCCTGCTGATTTTTCATGTCTTGCATGTTTTTCTTTTGGAGACGATATAAACTCTTTTTCAGACCCTTCTTTTTTTATCTCTAATATCGCCTCTTTTTTTTGAACGGGCAATTCAACAATGATTTCTTCTTTTTCAACAGGCTCATTTGTTTTTATCACCTCTTTTTCCGAAGATATTTGATTAAATTCTGTTTCCGGAACCAAGAAATATCTCCAGAAAATTTCATCATCACGCTGGAATGCAACTGCAAAATCTTTTATTTCCCTTAATGCGACTCTTATTGCGGGTTCCAGTTCCCTGTCCTTGAGAAATTTTTTTTCTTTCAAAAGCAGAAAAGCCTCTTTTTCCCTGTTTTTCAGATGATTGGAATAATTTTCCAGCATAGATTCCTGCCCGGGAATGAAATAGAGCGGGGAACTGCCGATTCTTAGATTGGATATTTTCAAATCTTTGTCTGCAATAAGTTCTGACAAAAAAGCTGATGAAAAAAGTATGCTTAATCCAGTATACTTCGCTATATGAACAGGCAAGCTCGGCCCGTTGGTTTTTATAAGATAAAGTATCTTCTCTTTTGTCTGCAATCCGTCCTGAACCATAAGACAGAAAGATATGAGAAAGTTATAAAGATTTTTATGGTTTAACCCATCTTATTTCATAATAGGTTATGTCGCCTTCCTCATCAACTATTGCTATAAGAAGATTCTTTTTTGTGGAATGAGCAACACGATTTTTTGCTGAAAATTCCTGCCATGAAAATGTTTTTGATTCATAATCGGTGAATACAACCCACTTTGAGTGCTCTTCCCCGACTTTTTTGCCTTTTTCATAAACTCTGAATTCTGCGCCGAATTTTAAAGCTGTCTTGACGACATATCCCTTTTCCCTCAGATCTCTGAAAACAGGATATTTTATCTGAATTTTTTTATCAATCTTCTTAAATTTCTTCATAAGTTCTTCATGAGATAATCTCTTTTTTGCAGAGAAGATATCCATCCTGCCTTTTTCAGACAAAAACAGCGTCTCTGACGGCGAATAAATTATCTTGCCTTCTTTTTTCTCTCCAAAATTGCTTTTTTCATATAGCGAATAAGCTTCAGATGAATTGCTGGAGACTATTTCACCAACAAGATAAGCCCGAATTTTCTCCATTTGAAGAAGAAGTAAAAAGATTATTTAAATCTTGTTTGATGCTTAACCAATATCGCCTTTTTTTCAACAGATTCTTCCATAGCGCCTTAAAACCTCTTAATAATAAATAATTTAAATCTCCTAATTCTCCATTTAAAATGGAATACGACTTCAAAAAAATAGAAAAGAAATGGCAGGACAAGTGGGAGAAAAGAAAGGTTTTTCAGGCAAAAGAGGACAAAAAGAAAGACAAATATTACCTTGTCGAAATGTGGCCTTATCCTTCCGGCTCAGGCTTGCATATAGGACATGCTTTTAATTACACAATCGGCGATATTCTTGCGAGATTCAAAAAAATGCAGGGCTTTAATGTATTGCATCCGATGGGGTTTGATTCCTTCGGACTGCCTGCTGAAAATGCCGCTATAAAGAACAAGTCTCATCCCAAGAAGTATACCGAAGAAGCCATTTCAAATTTTACAAAACAGCTTAAATCTCTTGGATTCAGCTATGACTGGGAAAGAACATTGTATGCGCATCATCCTGATTATTACAAATGGGATCAATGGATTTTCCTTAAAATGCTTGAGAAAGGACTGGCATACAAAAAAGAATCTCCAGTTAACTGGTGCCCCAAATGCGGAACAGTTCTTGCAAATGAACAGGTTCATAATGGAAAATGCTGGATTCATAAGGATACTGATGTGGAAATAAAGCATCTAAATCAATGGTTCTTCAAAATAACAGACTATGCAGATGAACTTTATGAGGGAATAAACAAACTCGAGAACTGGCCCGAGAGAATCAGGACAATGCAAAGAAACTGGATTGGAAAGAGCCCAGGAGCAGAAATCTTGTTTGAGATTAATGGAAAAAAATGGCCGATATTCACAACCCGCCCTGATACTATCTTCGGCGTTACATTCATGGTTGTCAGTGCACAGCATCCAAAGCTTGAAGAGCTGATAACGTCCAAACAAAAAAAAGAAGCTGAAAAATTCCTCAAAAAAATAAAATCCACAAGCGAGAAGGATACTGCAAAACTTGAAAAAGAAGGAGTTTTCACGGGAAGTTATGCAATAAATCCAATGACAAATGAGAAAGTTCCAATTTATGCTGCCAATTTTGTTATAGCAGATTATGGCTCTGGAATGGTGATGGGGGTTCCCGCTCATGACAAGAGAGATTTCGATTTTGCAACAAATTACAATATTCCGATTAAAATTGTAATTGAGCCCAAAGATTTTGAGATTTATGAAAGGAAAGGGCAGATTTCAGAGCCTTATGAAGGAGATGGAACATTGGTTAATTCACGCGAATTTGACGGAATGGAAAATCATTCTGCAATGGAAGCTGTAATAAAAGCTCTGCAGAAGAAAGGAATAGGCAAGAAAATCACAAATTACAAATTGAGGGACTGGCTTGTTTCAAGGCAGAGATTCTGGGGGACTCCGATACCGATAATTTACTGCGACAAATGCGGAGTGGTTCCCGTGCCTGAAAAAGATTTGCCTGTGGAACTCCCAGAAAACATTCATTTCACAAGCGAAAAAAATCCTTTAATAGGCTATAAGCCCTTTGTTGAAACGCGATGCCCGAGATGCAACGGAAAAGCAAAAAGAGAGACAGATACCATGGATACCTTTGTCAATTCTTCCTGGTATTTTTTGAGGTATGCAGATCCTAAGAACAGCAAGAAAATTTTCAGTACAGACAAAGCAGAATACTGGAATCCAATTGACAAGTATATAGGCGGGGCAGAACATGCATGCATGCATCTCATTTATTTCCGATTTTATACCAAGTTCCTGAAAGATTTAGGGCTGATAGATTTAGATGAGCCTACATATAATTTGTTTAATCAGGGAATGGTTCATGGAGAAGATGGGGTTGTAATGTCAAAATCAAGAGGTAATGTAGTTGATCCTCTTGATATGATCAGTAAATATGGTACGGATTCATTAAGGATTTTTTTAGTTTCAATAGCAAGTCCTGAAAGCGATTATTCTTGGAATAATGCCGGACTTGAGAGCATGCATAAAACCATAAAAAGGATTGTGGAATTTTTTGAACACTTAAAAGCGGGAAAGTCTTCGCAGAAGTTTGAAAATAAAATACACAGAGCCATAAGAGATGTTACAGCGGACATAGAAAGCATGAAATATAATCTTGCTATAATAAAGATAAAACTGCTCTTTGAAAAGATGGCCTCTGAAAAAGAAATAGCGAAGAAAGATGCTGAAATTTTCCTTAAATTAATTTCTCCTTTCTGTCCCCATATAACAGAAGAATTATGGGAAAAATTTGGCAATAAAGGATTTATCTCTCTTGCAAAATGGCCTATTGCTGATGAGAGCAAGATAAATGAAAATCTGGAAAAAGAAGAAAAATCTGTTGAGAATTTGATTGCTGACATAGGCAATATCATGAAAATTGTCGGTGAAAAAAAGAAAATATTCATTTACACTATTCCTAATGAAAAAGCAGTTTACAAGAATGCCGTTAATGAAATCAGCAGAAAAACAGGCTTGACAGCGGAAATTTATGCGGTTAATGACAAGGAAAAATATGACCCTGAAAACAAGTCAAAAAAAGCGAAGCCCGGAAAACCCGCGATATATCTGGAATAAAATTAATTCAGATAAGTTTTTATAATTCTTCAAATTATCCTGTGCATGATTGAAGAGCAAAGAGGCCTGACAAAAAAATTTCTCAGCGTGCATAAAATCCGAAGATTTTTCATAATTCTTATTGCTGTGCTTGGAATCGCCCTTCTTTTAATTTTTATATTCGGGAAAAATATTGGACAGATTGCAGTTCTGCCCACCTGCGGAGACGGGAGTTTTTATGATTCCTGTTCACTTGACAAGCCTTATTATTGTTCAGGCGGGAATCTGCTTGAAAATAGTTCAACCTGCGGGTGCCCTTCATCTCTAATCAAATCCGAAGATTCCTGCACCTCGTCCTATCAGTCAAATCCTGAATTTTTAGAACTGCCTTATGTTCTTGACGGGAAAAATTACACGCTGAATTTTACAGCATACAAGGGGCTTTCAACTTATCTTTCCACCCTGCCGAAATCAATTGTTTATTACGATGGACAGCAGCCCCTTCATTCTGATTTTAAGCTTATGAGGATTAATGAACCAAATCAGGAATTGCTGATGATGCCCTTGATAAAAGAAATAGAAAATCTTGCTCCACAGGACAAAGTCACACAAGCGAGAATTGCAATAAGCGTTGTCCAAAATATTCCATGGGGCAATTCCCCCAATGAAATCGGCTTTGGAAGCCAGGATGTGGCTGATTCGCGATATCCTTATCAGGTTCTTTATGACGGCAATGGCTTGTGCAGCGAGAAATCAGAATTGCTTGCAGAGATATTAAAGGAGATTGGATATGGCATTGCCATATTTTATTATCCTGCTGAAAATCATGAGACTCTCGGAATAAAATGCCCTGTTGAAAACAGCCTTGGAGGAAGCGGATACTGCTTTGTTGAGACAAGCGGGCCCGCAATAATCTCTGACAGCCAAATAGAATACAGCGGAGGCATAAAACTAACTTCTTCTCCTCAGATTATTTTAATTTCCAACGGAATTTCACTGCCTTCCGGATTGCCGGAATACAATGATGCAAAAACTCTTGCCCGCTTAAGGGACAAGGCAAGCCTGGGCCCCATAGATTCATATAACTTCAGACAGCTTGAAAATAAATACGGCTTGAGTAAAGTTTATAACATTCAATAGTCATTTAGAAATGAGGTGGTTAAATTGAAAGTTGCAATTAATGGGCTTGGAAGGATTGGAAGGCTTGTTCTAAAAAGCGGATTAGATGCAGGAGTAAATTTTGTTGCCGTCAATGATTTAACAGACCCAAAAACTCTCGCATATCTGATTAAATATGATTCTGTTTATGGAAGATACAGCAAAGAAGTTGAAGCCGGGAAAGATTTCATAAAAATAGGCAACAAAAAAATAATGGTCATTGCAGAAAGAGATCCTGCCAATCTTCCATGGAAAAAACTCGGCGTGGATATTGTTGTTGAATCAACAGGATTATTTACAGACAGGGAAAATGCAAGCAAGCATCTTAAAGCAGGGGCAAAAAAAGTCATTATATCCGCACCTGCAAAAAATCCGGACTGCACAATTGTCTGCGGTGTCAATGATGACAAACTGAAAGAGAGCGACAAAATAATTTCAATGGCAAGCTGCACTACAAACGGGCTCACACCTGTTGCGAAAGTTCTTGAAGATGAATTCGGCATAAGAAAAGGATTCATGACCACTGCCCATGCTTATACCTCTGACCAGGATTTAGTTGACGCTCCTCATAAAAAATTAAGAAGAGGAAGAGCGGCTGCAATCAATATTGTTCCAACAACTTCAGGAGCGACAGATGCTGTCATAGAAGTAATCCCGAGCCTGAAAGGAAGACTTACAGGACTTGCATTAAGAGTTCCTGTCGCGAGCGGTAGCATTGTTGATTTTGTTGCAGAACTCAACAAGGAAGTTACAAAAGATGAGGTTAATAATGCATTCAAAAAAGCGGCATCTGCAGGCAAGTTAAAAGGCATCCTGAAATACACCGAAGATGAAATTGTTTCAACAGACATAATCGGCGAAAAGCATTCATCTATAGTTGACGGGCTTTCAACAATGGTTATAGGCAACACTGTAAAAGTCCTTGCGTGGTATGACAATGAATTTGGATATTCCTACAGGCTGGCTGATTTGATAAAGAAGATTAAAATTTAGGAAAATTTATTAATAATCTTCATTTAATTTTTATAAGAGGCGATAATTATGAATTTAATATCTCAGGAGAGAAATGTCAGAGGAAAAATTATTCTGCTAAGGGAAGATTTGAATTCGGAAGTTGCAAATGGCAGGGTTTTGATGTCTGAAAGGATAAAAGAAAGCGCGGAAGTTATCAAGATGCTGAAAAATAAGGGAGCGAAGATAGTTGTTATCGCTCATCAGGGCAGAAAGGGGGGAAAGGATTTTACTTCCAT
The DNA here is from genome assembly GCA_035506395.1 of Candidatus Omnitrophota bacterium. GTDB lineage: Archaea > Nanobdellota > Nanobdellia > Pacearchaeales > GW2011-AR1 > JAKLIN01. Next base: position 7,605 of record DATJPO010000015.1, on the reverse strand, counting down.
GAAACCGCATGCTTTATTGCTGAATAAATTTGTGAAAATAAAATATGTTGATGATATTACCGGAAAAAGAGCTGAAAAAGAAATAAAGAATATGAAATCCGGAGACGCAATTCTTCTGGATAATATAAGAAAACTGAAAGAAGAAACCGACAACAAATACGGGGAATTTGTTTCAAAGTTATCCAAATGGTGTGATGTTTATGTGAATGATGCTTTTTCTGTATGCCACAGAGAACAGGCCTCTGTCACGCTTTTTCCAAAGCATATGAAAAGCTATGCAGGCCCTCTTTTGGAAAGAGAGACTAATGCCCTGAGAAAAATCAACCTGAAAAACTGCCTGTTTATTCTTGCAGGAGCCAAGCCGGAGGACAATATGATGCTCCTGAACAAAAATAAAGTTCTTGCATGCGGATTATTCGGGCAAATGTGCCTTGTTGCAAAAGGAAAAAATCTTGGAGCACAGAACAAATATCTTGAAGAAAATATTTCTGATTTTGATTCTTCTTTAAAAGAACTCAAAAAGAAACTTGATAAAATGGGAAACAAAGTCATAACTCCTGTTGATTTTGCAGTGAATGCAAACGGAAAAAGAAAAGAACTTCTGCTTGAGGAATTCCCCAGCAAATATGAGATTTTTGACATAGGAAAGAACACCCAGAAAATATTTGCAGGTGAAATAAAAAAAGCGAAATCTGTTTATATGAAAGGACCTGCAGGATATTTCTCTGACAAAAAATTCTTTCAGGGAACTTATTCCATACTAAAAGCAATCTCTAAGAATAAGGGCTTTTCAATTCTTGGCGGAGGACAGTTAAGCGATGCAATCGCCAAATCCCATATTTCTTCCAAAAAATTCGGTTATATCAGCCTTTCAGGAGGAGCATTATTGCAGTATCTTGCAGGGAAGAAGCTTCCGGGACTTGAAGCGCTAGGATACTACAAGAAATATTAATAAATCTCTTTTTGCTTTCTAATGAATAAAAAAGGGTGAAAAATGTTTGACATTGTAACTTTTGGTTCTGCTGTTGCTGACACTTTTATTGATACAGACATGGCGGGAAAAGGGGGGAATTTATGCTATCCTCTTGGAAGTAAAATCCTAATCAAAAACCTGAAATTTGAAATCGGGGGTGGCGGGACAAACACTGCTGTTGCTTTTTCAAGGCTGGGATTCAAAACAGGATATATAGGGAAACTTGGGGAAGATTTCAACGGAAGAATGATTCTGGATTTGCTGAAAAAAGAAGGGGTTCAATTTCTTGGGAAAACCCAGCCGCGAATGATGACAGGATATTCTGTAATTCTTGACAGCAAGCAGCATGAAAGAACTGTTCTTACATACAAGGGAGTTAATGATGATGTGAAAATTTCCGATATCAATACAAAGCAAATGCAGACAAGATGGCTTTACTTTTCATCTCTTTTAGGTTCGAGCTTTGCAGCGCAGAAAATACTTGCAAATGGATTTTACAGAAATGGAGTCAAGATAGCATTCAATCCAAGCGAATATGCAATTAAGGTTCTTGATTTGATGCCCATTCTTAAAATTTCGGAGATATTAATACTCAACAAAGAAGAAGCGGAATTACTCTGCCTGAAAAATAAAGTTCATGAAAAAGACTTGCTGAATGGACTTCATAATCTTGGCCCGAGAATTATTGTTATTACAAACAAGGACAAAGAAGTGATTGCTTATGACGGAGAAAAGAAATACAGAATCATTCCCCATAAAATAAAGATAAAAGAAAGAACAGGCGCGGGCGATGCATTTGCCTCGGGATTTGTCGCAGGACAGATGGCGGGAAAATCCATTGATGACAGCTTAAAACTTGGACTGGAAGAAAGCGAATCGGTTATAACACACCAGGGTGCAAAGATTGGATTGATAAGACGGAGATTAGGATGAAAATCGCATTCTTTGAGATGAAGGAAAAATGGGAAGAAGACTACATAAAAAAGAATCTGAAGGGGCATCAGCTTTCCTTTTTTGAAGAGGAACTCGATAAATTTGACATAAGCAAAATTAAAGATTTTGACATCATTTCTATTTTTATTTATTCAAATGTGACAAGAGAAATCCTGTCTAAGTTCAACTGCCTCAAAGCAATAATAACGCGTTCAACCGGCTTTGACCATGTTGATTTAAAGGCGTGCTCTGAAAGAAAAATCAAGGTTTACAATGTGCCAAGATATGGAAGCAACACTGTGGCCGAGTATACTTTTGCCTTGCTGTTAAATCTTGTAAGAAAGATTATTCCTGCCTGGGAAAGAGCGAGAAAAATCAATTTTGATCTGACTGGTTTGAGAGGCGAGGATATTAAAGGGAAAACTCTGGGTATTGTCGGACTGGGAGAAATAGGAAAATATGTTGCAGAAATTGCCAATGGTTTTGGAATGAAAATTCTTGTTTTTACAAGAACAAAAGATGCGAAGCTAGCCCATAAATTCGGATTCAGATATGTTCCTTACAATTATCTTCTGAAAAATTCGGATTTTATTACTTTTCATGTTCCTCTCACACCCCAGACAAAGCATATGCTGAACCAGAAAAATATAAGCATGATAAAAAAAGGGGCGATTTTGATTAATACTTCAAGAGGGGAAATTATAGAAACAGAAGCCATCATAAAAGCTTTGGACAAAGGAATTCTTTCTGCTGCGGGGTTAGATGTTCTTGAAGCAGAGGAAGAAATAAAGGATGAAAGAGGATTATTTTCCAGAAGGCATTCTAGAGCTTCGCTTGAAGGGCATAGACTGCTGAAGAGGGAAAATGTAATTGTAACTCCGCATAACGCATTCAACACTAAAGAAGCTTTGCAGAGAATTTTGGGCATAACCATTGAAGACGTCAATTATTCAATAAAAAATAAAAAAGAAAATCTTTGCAATTAAAATGAAAAAAGTAAAATTGGGAAAAATTCTGAAAAACGGAAAGGCAATGTTTCTCGCCTATGACCATGGCTTGGAGCATGGGCCAGGCGATTTCAATGACAAAGATGCTAATCCTGATTACATAATTGACATTGCAAAAAAAGGGAAATACAATGCGATTATATTCCAGAAGGGAATTGCGGAGAAGTATAACGATAAAATAAAAAAATTGCATATTCCCCTCATAATAAAACTAAATGGCAAGACAGGACTAGCAGAAGGAGAACCTGTCTCAAGACAGATTTGCACTGTTAAGGAAGCGCTAAAACTTGGGGCTGTTGCTGTAGGTTATACAATCTACATGGGAAGCATGCATGAATCAATAATGATGAAAGAATTTGACAAGATAGAAGAAGAGGCGCATTCAAAAGGAATTCCAGTTATTGCCTGGGTTTATCCGAGAGGAAAGGGAATAAAGGGAAAATCAGAAAAAGAGCTAATGGCTTATGCTGCAAGGACAGGGCTGGAAATAGGTGCAGACATTATTAAGATAAAATATGATGGAAATCCAAACGATTTGAAATGGGCTGTTAAAGTTGCAGGAAAAACAAAAGTTGTCATTGCAGGCGGTGTAAAATCAGATGAAAAAAGTTTTCTTAAACAGGCAAAAGATATAATGAACTCAGGAGCAACTGGATTGGCCGTAGGCAGAAATGTATGGCAATCAAAAAAACCTATTGAAGTCTCGGGTAAATTAAGGAAGATTATATTCAAAAAATGAAACCAATAATCATTGTGAATTTCAAAACATACAAGCAAGGAGAAAAAGCTGTTCAGCTCGCAAAGAAAATTGAAAAATTCAATAAAAATATCATTGTCGGAGTTCAGGTTTCAGATATAAAAGAAATTTCCCAGAAAACAAAATTAAAAATTTATGCACAGCATGTTGATTATTTTGAAAAAGGCAGGCATACAGGCTACATAATTCCCGAATCAGTGAAAGCTGACGGCGCTGACGGAACTTTTTTGAACCATTCAGAACATAAGCTGAACTTTAATATTCTGAAAAAAACAATTGCAAGATGCAAGAAAATTGGCCTGAAAACAGCTGTTTTTGCCGGAAGTTTAGAAGAAGCAAAAAAAATCAAAAAATTGCATCCTGATATTCTTATTGTTGAGCCACCTGAATTAGTCGGAGGAAAGATTTCTGTTTCAAGTGCAAAGCCGGAATTAATCAAAAGAATTACAAAGGAGCTGAAAACGAGGTTTCTTGTCGGAGCCGGAATCCATACGGGGAAGGATGTTCAAACTGCAATGAAATTAGGAGCATCAGGAATTGCTGTTTCATCTTCTGTCATGACAGCAAGAAATCCTATTGCTGTACTGAAAAAATTAACAATTTTTTAGGAAGAAGCAATCCAGCCGCCATCCACAACCAGTTCTTCGCCAGTTATGTAAGAAGCAGCATCTGAAGCAAGGAAGACAACTGCATTTGCTATATCTGCGGGTTTTCCGATTCTTCCCAAGGGAATTTTTGATAATGTGTACTTCATTAGCTTCTTGTCTTTTAGCGATGCAATCTGATGCGTATCAACCGCTCCAGGATGAATAGAATTTACTCTGATTCCTTTATTGGCAAATTCAACTGCCAGAGATTTCGTCAGAGCTTTAACTCCTCCCTTGGCGGCACAATATGCTGCAAGCTCCGAGTACCCTACATCGCTTGCTATTGAAGAGATATTAACAATTGAAGAGCCGGATTTCATATGCTTTAATGCTTCGCGCGAGCAGAGGAAAGTTCCTTTCAAATCAATATGAATTACTCTTTCCCATTGCTCTTCAGTTGTTGCTATTGTCGGAGAGAAAGGGTATATTCCTGCATTATTTACAAGAATATCAATTTTCCTGAATTTTCTGATTGTCTGATTGATGAGGTTTTTTACATCTCCTTCATTTGAAACGTCTGCTTTAACATAAAACGCATTTCTTTTCATAGCTCTGATTTTTTTTATGACGCTGTCTGCAGGAAGAATATCGGAGACAACAACATTTGCGCCATGCTTTGCAAGCTCAAGCGCGATTCCTTCGCCAATTCCCCTTGAAGCACCTGTGACAACAGCCACTTTTCCGCTTAAATCTGCTAAATCCATTTTCCCTCTTTTAATTAATGTATCAGATTAGCAAAGTATATAAAATTATTTCTTTTTATGTCTAAAAGAGAGGAAAAAGGAATATAATGTTAATGATAAAAACCCCTGACATTTATTTCGCGTCTGCATCTCGCGATTGTGATGCCACACTATTATATGAAGGTTCTTTCGGATTAACAATAACTGAAAAAGAGGTGATATTATAAACATGGTTAAAAAAATAGGGGTGGACATAGGCGGGACTTTTATGCGTGTCGGAATTGTCAAGGACAATAAAGTTGTGAAATATATAAAAAAACAGACACCAAAGACAGAAAAAGAACTAGTGAATGAACTTGCAAAATCAATTTCAGAATGCATGGGCAAAGACATTGCAGGCATAGGAGTCGCCTCGCCAGGACCCCTCAAAGAGGGAATTATTTACAACACACCCAATCTGCCATTCAGAAATTTCAATCTTAAAAAATTCCTCCATGACAGATTCAAAATTCGCGTGGAGATTAAAAATGATGCTCATTGTGTTGCATTATCTGAATCAAAACTGGGATGCAAAAAGAAGAATTTTATTGTCCTCACTCTCGGGACAGGAATAGGCGGGGGAATTATAATTGACGGAAAATTGTATGAAGGCGAGGGTTATGCAGGAGAGCTGGGGCATTTGGTAATAGACCATGGAAAATATCTTGAAACATTATGGCAGGATAATAGAAGGGAAGCAATGCAGATTTTCGGAGGGAAATTTTCTCTCAAAGATATTTTTGCAAAGAAAGACAAGAGAGCAAAAGACATTCTGAAAGAAGTTTCTTCTTATCTCGGGCAGGGAATCGCTTCATTAATCAGCGTTTTTGACCCTGAAGTTGTCATTCTTATGGGCGGTGTGAGGGAAACCGGAAACAAGTTTATCAGAATGATTACCAAAGAAACCAGGAAATATACAATATTCCCGAGAATTCCCGCGATAAAATGGAGCAAATTGGACCATCCCGGCATTTTGGGGGCAAGTTTGCTGATTGATTAATCAACTACCCTCTTAGCAAAAATTATAAACAAGAATTCTGGAATTATATAATGAATAGAAAAGAATTAATAGAAAAATACCTGAATTTTTTCAAATCAAAAGGACACAAGAAAATTCCCAATGCAAGCCTGATTCCGAAAAATGATCCTACTGTTTTATTCACAACAGCGGGCATGCACCCCCTTGTTCCTTATTTGCTCGGACAGCCTCATCCTCTTGGGAAAAGACTTACAGGAGTCCAGAAATGCATAAGAACAACGGATATTGATGAAGTGGGAGACGAAACACACCATACTTTCTTTGAGATGCTGGGAAACTGGAGCCTCGGGGATTACTGGAAGGAAGATGCAATAAAATTCAGCCTGGAGTTTCTCACAAAAATTCTTAAAATACCTTCCGACAAGATAAGCGTCACATGTTTCGGCGGAGATTCTGATTCTCCCAAAGATACTGAATCTGAAAAAATCTGGAAAACTGTAGGAATAAAGAAGATAAAATTTCTCGGGAAAGATGACAATTGGTGGGGCCCTGCAGGACTTACAGGCCCATGCGGACCTGATACAGAGATGTTTGTGAATGGCGTTGAAATCTGGAATGATGTATTCATGCAATACAACAAAGATACGCACGGAAGATATGAGCCCCTGAAACAAAAGAATGTTGACACCGGAATGGGTGTTGAAAGAACTCTTGCAATATTAAACGGATTAAAGGATAATTATGAAGCAGAGCCCTGGCTTCCGATAATAAAAGAAATTGAAAAAATATCCGGCAGGAAATACAAAGGAAATGAAAAATCCATGAGAATAATTGCCGATCATGTGAAAGCATCCGCATTCCTTATTGCAGATGGAGCAGTTCCTTCAAACAGGGAACAGGGCTATGTTCTCAGAAGATTAATCAGAAGAGCTGTGAGGTATGGAAAAGAATTGGGAATGAAGAATTTCATCAAATCTGTTGCGGAACCTGTTTTCAAAATTTATGATGAATATGACGAGTTAAAATTAAACAAGAAGAAAATTCTTGAAGAACTTGAAAAAGAAGAAGAGAAATTCAACCAGACGCTTGATAATGGTATTTTACAGTTTAATAAATTTGCAGGGAATAAATCAATCTCAGGAAAAGAGGCTTTTTTGTTATATCAGTCTTATGGATTTCCTCTTGAGTTAATATTAGATGAAGCTAAAAAATTCAAGAGGCTTAAGGTTGACCAAGACGGTTTTGAACTTGAACTGAAAAAACACCAGGAGCTTTCAAGAACAGCATCTGCAGGACAGTTCAAATCGGGACTGGCAGACCATTCTGAAGCAACAGTCAGGCTTCATACTGCAGCACATCTTCTTCTTGCTTCTCTTAGGAAGGTGCTTGATGACAAAAACATAAACCAAAAAGGGAGCAACATAACTCCTGAAAGATTAAGGCTTGATTTTTCCTTTCCAAGAAAGCTGACTGATGAGGAAATAAAAAAAGTTGAGAATCTTGTAAATGAAAAAATACGGGAAGAAATCCCTGTTAAGAGAGAAGAAATGCCTCTTGCAGAAGCTCGAAAAAGCGGAGCTCTTGGAA
>DATJPO010000014.1:0-6446 GCA_035506395.1 Candidatus Omnitrophota bacterium | reverse complement strand
ATTGGCTATTGCGACTATAATCTTAGCATTAATTACCTTTGTGAAATCGAGATAAATGTATTAATTTATCTTAAAGAATCTCTTTTATTTCTCTTGCATAATCCACCAAATCTTGAGGAAGATCTTCAGCAGCATTCCACCCATATATTGCAGGCCAATCAGCAACTCTTAAAAGTTCTGCAACAGCTTCTCTTTGGTCTAAAGGTTTATGCGCATCAAAGGGGTAATTAGTTCCAACACGCTCAAATTTTGTAGAAGCGAATTGAGGCTTTTCTTTTGCAATTATGTTCTTCATTAAAATATCCAATCTTCTCAAAGAAGTTGAATGCGCGACAAGTGTCAAATTATCATGCGGAAGAGACTCTGCTGCTATTTTATCCAATGAAAACCTGCAGCAATCTGCTCCATTTGCTGCTCTTGGTTCAAGATATATTGCGCCTCTTGGCACTTGATATTCAGAGTTTGCAATGGCTGCAAGAAAATAAGCTTCGGGTATTTGAAATTCTGTCAGAATGCCTGAATCCTTTCCTATTCCGCCTGTAAAAAGCAAATATCCACTTTGATTATGATAAAGAGATGCAGCTCTTTTTGCAACACGAGGGTCGGCTCTCCCAAAAACTATGGCCCCATCAGTATTATCAACGGAGGTCCTTTCATCACTAAGATAATCAAACATCTGCATAATCTTCCTTTCGTCTATCTTTGCCATAGAAAATGCCTGATTTTGCTGTTTAAAAATATTGTGAAAAAATGATTATATAGAACTATTCTTCTCCCACAAATAAAATCATCTTTATTGCTTCAAATGGATAATAATCATATATTGTTTCATCGCCATTAGTGGCTTTTTCAACTTTCACAATTCTGTTTTCTTCATCTATATCCGGGTCTTTAACTATAGCCTGCCCTTCATCCATGAAAACTATCTTGTAGAATTGCGACATTATTCCCCACATCCATAATATTCTTTGTTTAATCTATCATTCGCTTTTTTCAGAGCATTTTCATACAGTCTTAATGTTAGATTGTCAATTGTATTGCCTACTATTTCAAGATGCTCTTTTCCTCTTACATCAATGGAAAAATGCCCGTCAGATGCAGTTGCTTCAATTATATCCAACAGAGAAGCATCATTTTCCCCCCTGTAAAAGAGAATCCCAAAACTGTAGGGGCTTAACTTTTTTACTTCAATTCTGCAATCTTCTTTAGGCATAATGATATTTTGAACTTTGATTTAAAAATATTTTTGTGGTGAAACGCTGATATCACTTCTTTTCAAGAACAAAAATCCTTAAATAGGGGTTTCTTATTATTGAATTATGCTAAGAAAAGAGATGATGAAATCTGAAATTGAAAATGAATTAAGAGGGAAAGGCGATTATGTGCAGATAGACATGCTTAGGCGTTTTTTGAAGGAGAATCTGCCCAATGAAATAAAAAGATTCGCGCTGGAAAAACTCTCTGTGATTTATGAAAGACGAAGCATGTTTGCAGAAGCTGCATTTCTTTACGGCAAACTCGCAGAAATGGCGCCTGGTTATAACGAAAGAATAGATAATCTGCTAAAAGAAGTTGAGAATTATATCCGGGCAGGATTTTTTGAGGGGGCTGATGCCGCATCAAATAAGATTACAGCTGAAATGAAACCCATGGAAAAGACAAAAATCTCGGACGCGATAAAAGGATTTTACAGGGCACAGGCAGTTATTTATGAGAGAGAAAGAAGGAGAAGCAAGGCTGCCGAAATTTATGAAAAAATGCTTACAATGAAAGGGCTTCTTGACATTGAGAAAAAAGAAATAAACAACAGGCTTCTTATGCTATACAAGGATTTGGGAATGGTTCAGAAATATCTTCAGATAAGAGACAAGGTATAATTTAAAATCACTTCTTTCCTGTTTACAGGATGGTTAAATTAAAGGGGCTGCTTATCTCCTTTCTTATTATTCTTGTATTGGGGCTTCTTGCATTTTATTGGCTCATGCCTTTCAATCTGATTCAATTTTCTTCAAACCCGGGCAATTCAAATTTCAGCCTTAATTCTTCTTCCTCTGCACCGGAAATGCAATTTTATCCCAATCTTAGATATTCAAGCTCAAATATTTCATATAATATAGATTCAACTCTTTGCACAATAAAAAAGCAGGATGACATGCGCCAGGCTTTCAGCATAATAGAAAATTTAACTGTATTGAGATTCCATGAAGTTTCTTCAATGCCTGAAATTTCAATCACATGCGATGACAAAACAGTTGTCAATGAAAATTACTTTGTAGCTGGGGAAGGCGGGCCTGTAAATATAACAGAATCAGGAAGTTTTAACGTGATAACTCAGGGGAAAATCCTGCTTCTCAGGGAATCAAACTGCCCAAAACCCAATATTGCAACTCATGAGCTTCTTCATGCCCTTGGATTCAACCATTCTGCAAACAGCAATAACATAATGTATCCCATAACTACATGCGATGAAGAAATAGGGCAGGATATTCCCGCATTAATCAATGAGATTTATTCTGCTCCATCTTATCCAGATATTCTCTTTGGAGAAACAGATGCGGTGATTCACGGAAGATACCTGGACACAAATATTACTGTATTAAATAATGGACTGGCAAAATCAGGAAATGCAAAACTGATAATTTCATCCGCATCAGGGCAAATAGACGAGCAGACTGTTGCTCCTCTTGATATTGGCACAGGAATTACTTTCTATTTTAACAATATACAATTAAGCAATCCGACCGTTGATGAACTACAATACGCTCTTGAAACAGATTTTAACGAGATAAGCAAAGATAACAATGTCCTTTCATTAAAAATAAAAAAATAAAAAAGAAATATTAATCTTCATCAAGGTCCATCTCATCAAGGAAGTCGTCTTCTTCTTCCCTCATGCCAGAATCATCCTTGGTGAATTCAGATTCTTCTGCTTTCCCTCTTTTGTTCATTGATTTTTTAATCAATGTTTTATTTTTAAATATTTCTGTGAGTTCCGGCAATTAAAATTTTAGAGAAAAATTATTTTTGTTATTCGGGAATGAAACGACAGATTAATAAATGCTTAATTGGCTTTAATCAGCCAAGCCTTTCAGGGCGTTCGCCGAAAATTTTAATATATTCATCAATTATTTCTGAAAATGTAATCCTGTGCATTTCCCTGCAACTTCGGAATAAATTTTGAGGCCCTCTTCCTGATTCGTCAAGCATGATTCCCCATTTATCATAATGCCTGTAAAACAACATGAAAGGCATATGCCCTTCGCCATAATCAAAGGATGCTTCTCCTCCGTCGGCAAATTGAGCGGTAATCTGAAATCTGTCAATATGCTTCAACCTCCCTATTTTTCCGCGATATTTGTTCGTTTCACTTCCATCCACAACAAGAACGGCCAAATCATTATTTTGATAAAGTTCCATGACGCATAAAACAAAAAATGGCTTATAAGATTTATTGTTATTGAAAATAAATGTTATCGATTTTATCTTTAACTTGTCTAAAAATTATCTTCGCTTTTTTCGCGGCTTGTTTTCAAACTGATAATCCTCTACCGCCCTGTTTATTGAATCAGCATCGGCATAATTCCTGAGAAGATTGTTTATAATTTTCTTTTTCAAATCAGGAGAAAGAGATTTGCTCAAATGCAGGAATTTCTCCCCTTTATTATCTTTTTTTTCAACAACATGAATCTTCTTATTTGCAAGATATTCAATGAAATTTGCATGCTTCACGATTTCAACTTTGTCCAGCCTATCGGGCTTGAAGCCCGGTGTTTTTCTTGCCTTGCCTGATTTATGCTTTTTTTTCACACTCTTCTTTTTCATGATAAAATAATGACGGGGGAATTTATAAAAATATCCCCGCACCCCGAACAGAGCAAAAGTGTTCAGTTGGAGAATTTATTAGGATTAATTATTTATATGTGATTTATCAGCAAAATATTCTCTTGCTTCTCTTTCAAATTGTTCCTTTCTCCAATTATTATTTTTTTTGAAAGAATATAATCCTAAACCAACAGCCCCATTTCCTGTTAATAATCCTGCATAAAATAAAGGTTTTGAATTAATACTTGCTCCCAGAGACATAGTTAACAAACCGGCAAGTGTAGCAACTGCGCATATTTTTTCTAATTTTTTAAATTTAGGTATTTTTATTTTCCCCTTAATATACTCTTTGAAATCTTTTTGAAATCTAAAATATGAATTATAATTTTTGACAAATTTCTCGTAACTCATTTTCTTTCCTCATTAGGATTTAAAATCTCTAATCTCTGGGTGCATTGCTTAAGATAATCTGTAATCGCCTTTCTATCTTCATATCTTTTCCCATATATTGTTGAAATTGCTTCTGGGACTAAAGACAAGGTATTTGGCAAATCCAACAAAAATTCATATGAATAGGGAGAATCGGTAATTTTTTGATGCATCTTTGGAGAGAATAATTTCTTAGAATATTCGCTTGGAAATTCTGCTCTAGTTGTACTTATAAAAGGTTTATTCCTTCTTGTTACTTTATCAATATTCTTCTGTCTAAAAAAATTAGATATGTTCGGCAATGAAAGAGTATACATAAATATTCTTCTTATTGAATCCGAATCTTTATCAAAGACAAATTCAATTCCATTATCACTCTTTTCAATCCACATTGAAAGAGAAAATGGATTAAATTTTCCAAGGTATAACTGAGGATTTAAAGAAGAATCTCCAATATGAATTTGGTCATACCAATTTACTTCCCCAATCTTATGTATAAAGGGTCCAAGGACTTCAATATCATTAATTGCCCTGGTTAATTTCTCTTCAATTAGACTTTTCTGAATTGCAGCATCTATCCTATCATTATCAGAATTCTTTTCCAGATTATATTGACTGTCTGCAATTTTCACAATTGCTCTTTCTAGATTTCCTTCATTTGTCATATTTTGGGATAGAAATAAGATTTATAAAACTTATGAATTGTTGTTACTATTGAGTTAAAATCCCCGCACCCGGATATAGAAAAATCCCTAAATTTGTAACTATAAAACTTAGTTACAAATAATATTTTCAGATTTTTTGGAGTGGTTTTGCTCCAATATAATATACATCCCCGCACCCAGAATCGAACTGGGGATCTCCCGGGTTCTGTGTGTCTGGCTTATCAGATTTCATAGTTATCGTCAAAACAGACGAATCTCCATCCCATTCTACAGCCAGGCGCTCTAACCACTGAGCTATGCGGGGTTAAAAGAAAGAATTATTGAATATTTTTAAAGATTCTTATATATCCTAAAAACATCTATTTCAAACCAGATAAATTCTTATAAACCGCCAATAAATTGTTTTTTTATGTATACGCAGTTTGGAGCAGATAATCAAAGGCTTAATGACGCTTTGAAGATTCTTAATTCTGATGCAAGCAGCAATAGAAATTTTCACCAGGCACTGTATTCTGCATTTGAGATTCTAGGTGGCTCCACTCCTTCTGATAGCAAAAAAATTGAGTGGACTACTGAATTAGCCCTTGCTTACAGAGAAGTTGGAAGAGGTTTGATAAAATATCTGGATATGCAGGGTATTTCAAGAGCAGATGTGGTTTCATTAGAAAAAGAATTTCCCGAAATTTTTCCGGAGTATGGGGCAGGCAATCTTGTGGAAATGATGAGGACTATGCTAAAAGATTTAACCAGTCTTCAGACAGATGCTCTCCCTGATTATACAGATCCAATCCTCACAAGAAGAGTCGCAAGCATGGTTGAGGATTATAATAGTATAATGGGAGTTATGAATGTGCATGACCTAAAAGATGGTGGAGATTTGGAAGCTGCTCTTAAAGAAAGAGACAAATTATTGGAACAAGTTGAAAAACTTCAAGATAGTTTTTAATTTTATTCTCTCTTAACATTCTGCTCTGTGACAAGGAAAGCCTGATTTGATTCTGATTCATGTATCTTTCCTTCTCTCTGATAAACAGCTCTTGCTGTTGGAAGCGCAAATCTTCCAAGAACGCCGACTTTTGAATAAATTATGTAACTCAGCACTCTCTTTTCTCCGGGCATAAGTCTGTCAAAGTGCCATTCTATTCTCTTGTTCTTCTCATCAACTTTAGATGGCTGCTCTGCGCCGAATTTCTCATAAAGCTTTGCAACATAAGGAAGCCTGTCTATTACAGTCACTCTCTCTGCGAATTTCTTGGCATGAACAATGACTGTAACTTTTAATGCAAATTCTCCGCCCTTTGCCCTCAGGAACGAAACGCTCTTGTTAAGATTCAATGTTGTCTTTGTAAGCTGTATAACCAGGAATACTACTGCTGCAACAAATATGACTATGAAAAGAGGAAGAAGCCAGTTTGTCGTTACAACTATTGTAAGCGTGGTTCCGGGCTGTATTTTATTTTCCCATGTGTAATCAACTTTCAATCCCTGCCTCTGAACAGCATCAGGAACAGGATCAAATGTCGTGAAAAG
>DATJPO010000013.1:0-10311 GCA_035506395.1 Candidatus Omnitrophota bacterium | reverse complement strand
CCGGAGAATAATCTTCCCTGTCATCAAGAATGGGCGAGAAGCTCTGCAATTCCTCTTTTATTTTCCCGGCTGTCTTCAAAATCATGCTTTTCTCCCTGTCGAATAATATCGGAACAATAACCACTTTATTTTCTGCAAGCTTTGGAGGTATTACAAGCCCATTATCATCGCTGTGAACAGCAAACATTGTTCCGAGCATTCTTGTTGAGATTGCATAAGTATTCTGCCATGCGAATTCTTCTTTTCCTTTTTTGTCAAGGAATTTTATATTGTAAGCTCTTGCGAAATTCTGCCCGTCATGATGGAAGCATGGGCCTTCAATTACTCTCCCATTCGGAATAAAATAATGAAGCTTCTCGGAAAATACTGCGCCTGCAAATTTTTCTTTCTCTGTTTTTCTTCCGTAAATTCCGGGCAAAGCCATGAACTCCCCCACGACTTTTTCATAAATAGCCCTGATTTGCTTTCCTTCATCAATAGCCTCTTTTTCAGTTGCGAAAACACTGTGCCCCTCATTCCATAAAAACTCCCGCGTCCTGAAAAAAGGAACAGGGTTATTGAATTCCCATCTTACAACATTATTCCACTGATTGTATCTTAAAGGAAGATCTCTCCAGCTTCTTATCCATTTTGAATAAGATTCATACATTATTGCCTCGCTTGTCGGGCGAATCGCCAATTTTTCATTGAGTTTTGTATTGCCTGCCTGAGTTACCCATGCAACTTCGGGAATGAATCCTTCAACGTGCTCTTTTTCTTTTTCAAAAGCCTTTTCAGGAATGAATAGAGGGAAATAGCAGTTTTTTATTCCTGCTTTTTTGAATTCTTTGTTGCATTCTGCAACTATATTCTCCCATATGGAATATGACTCGGGGCGAAAGACGATGCATCCTGAAACAGAACTATAATCTGCCAATCCTGCTTTGAGAATAAGCTGCTGATACCACTCAGAGAAATTTTCTTTTTTTGCAGTCAAGCCCTGTTTTTCAGCCATGCTTAATAAAGCCACAGAATGTATTTAAAATTATTCTCTCTGAATTGAAAATCCTTAATCTCTAATAATCTCTTTCTTCATTAACTTTTTATATCCATTTTATTTCTTCCTGTAATGGCATTAAAGAGGCATCATAAAATTATTCTTGGAGGACTGGGAACGCTGGTTATTGTTGCAGTTATCGCCCTCTCTATAATGATGTATTCACTTTATATCCAGCAGATGCAGAACTATAATTCTCTCAATGATAAAATTGCAGAATTGCAGACAGGCACGCAAACTCAGATAAATTCTCTTGCCGCAAATCTTCTTCAACTGCAGAATACAACGCAAAATACAGCGCAGCAGATAAATCTCCTGAAAGCCAGCGCAAGTTCTGATTTTTCGGGAATAATCCAGGATTCAATACCTTCTGTTGTTACTATAACAACTTCTTCTGCCCAGGGGACAGGATTCATAATAAGTTCTGATGGATACATTATAACGAATGCGCATGTTTTGGCAGATGAATCAGGTTATCTTGCTTCAAATATTCAGGCAATAACAAGCGATCAGCAGGCTCATAGTGCGCGATTCATTGACTATAATTCCACGCTTGACATAGCTCTTCTCAAGATTTCAGGAACGTATTCTCCATTGCAACTTGGAGATTCTAACAGTGTCCAGATTGGAGATAAAGTCATTGCAATCGGGAATCCCCTTGGTTTGCAGTTCTCTGTTTCAGAAGGAATAGTCTCTGCAATAAACAGGCAGGGTTCAAATGGGCAGAGCGACTATATACAGACAGATGCCGCATTAAATCCGGGAAATTCAGGAGGGCCTTTGATTGACACGAGCGGGAAAGTAATCGGGATAAATAATTTCAAAGTCAGCGGGGGAGAAAATCTCGGTTTTGCTCTTGAATCAAATTACATAAAACAGGCAGTAAATCAGATATCTGCGCAGAGCCTGAATCAGACGCTGATAAATTAATTCGGATAATTCTTATTTGCTCATTCCCTATTCACTAACCTTAAAAAGCAGAGCCTCTTCTGAAAATCAGGCTTGTAGGTCAATGGATAGACCAACCGGCTTCGGACGCGACAACACCTAGGGTTTCGTTCGCTTGACCTTCCCTTTTAGGGTGGAGAGCAGAAATCAGATGTTAATGAAGAAACCGGTTAATCGGGGTTCGAATCCTCGCAGGCCTATTTTGAGAAAATGAGTTTTATACAAAAACTTAGGAAAGCTGATAAAATTATGGGTAAATCAAGAGAAGCAATTTCTTTTTATAGTTCTCTTTTAGCTGGGCTTTTTGTTGCTACCAGTTTTCTATTTGTAAGTTATTTTATTCCTTATGGAGAAAACAATTGGAGCTTAGATTGGTTCTTGCTTACAATTTTTGCTATTTTATATTGTATTCTTTATTACTATATGGGAATTTATTTGATAAGAAAATTAAACGCCGAAGAAGTTAATACATATAGGAAAGATTTTTTTGCTTCATTAATAGTTTCGGTTTATTTTTCGATTATTACCTTATTCAAATTTAAGCTAATCCCTTTAATAATAACTACTCTTGTTGCTTTAGTTATAACCTCCTTAATTTGTTATAAAATTGCTCATAAAAAATATTAAAAGAGTAACTAATCTTACTTCAGCTTCTTCTCCAAAATCATCTTGACAACTTTATTGTCTGCCCTTCCGTGAGATTCTTTCATAACCTGGCCGATTAAGAAATTCAATGCAGAGGATTCGCCTTTTTTGAAATCTTCTACCGCTTTCTTGTTTTCCTTGATGACTTTCTCTGCTATCTTTTCAATTTCTTTCGTGTCTGAGATTTTCTCTTTTCCTTTGAATTCGGATTCGGGGTTGAAGGATTTAGGAACAAACTTATTCAATGTTTTCTTCGCCTGCTCTTCTGTTATTTTTCCTTCTTTCAGCAGCCTAAGCAAAGATACAAAATGCTTCGGCTGTATTTCAATATCAGGAGATTCAAGAGAAGTTTTATTGTAATTCAAAACTCTAAGCAACTCAACTGTAACCCATGGAACAGCCAAGTCTATGAGCCCTGAATTGTCTTTAATCACTTCCTCGAAAAATTCAGCAATCTCAAGTTTTTTTGAAAGTATCTCCGCATATCTTTTTTCTATGCTGTATTTTTTGACAAGCTTTTCCAGCTTTTCCTGCGGAGTTTCAGGAAGCGCTTTCTTTATTTTTTCTACTCTTGAATTTTCTATTTCTATTGCAGGCAAGTCCGGATCTGAGATAATTCGGTAATCCTGCTCCGCCTCTTTCTCACGCATCTTTTTTGTGATGCCTTTTGCTTCATCAAACATTCTTGTTTCCTTTGCATGAGGGATTTCATTTTTTTGCCTTGAAGCTTCATATTCAATGGCAGCTTTTATGTTGCTCAAGCTGTTTACATTTTTTATCTCAATCCTCTCGCCATTTAATTCAGGAAGAGAGACATTTACATCTGCTTTCAAGCCGAGTGCGGAGTCAACCGATTTTATGTAGCCGAGAGTTATTATTAACTGCTTCAGCCAATCGTAAACCTGCTGTGAAGAGGTGAAATCCGGCTCTGTTACAATTTCCATTAGCGGGCTTCCTGATTTATTGTAATCTATTTCTCCTGTCTGAGGGTTCCATGCAGCAGGATCTTCTTCAAGATGAATCTCTCTTATCCTTATGCCGAGGAATTTCCCATTTATTCCAACAGGAGAAGCATGTGCCCCTGAAATTGTGTTTTGGTATCCTTTGGGCAAATCAGGCCAGTCATAATGCTTTCTCTGCCAGATTAATTCTTTATTGATTTTGCATCCGAGAATTAATCCTGTCTGGATTGTTTTGTCAATTGCTTCTTTATTCGGAAGCATTGGTTTTGCGCCGGGCTGTCCTGTGCAGACAGGACAAATATAGGTATTCGGCTTTGCCAGTTTTGCTCCATGAATTGATTTGCATTTGCAGAATAATTTCTCCTTTGATTCTATATATCCGTGAATTTCAAGTCCTATCTTAGGCATGGTTTGAACAGGAAAAAGAGATTTATATTTTTATCATCCCGCTTTATAATTTCTCAACGAGAGAATTTACATACTCTGCAATTGCGGGAGAAGCTGTTAATCCCGGAGATTCAATGCCTATCAGATTTATAAAACCAGGAAAGCCTTTGTCTGATTCTTCCTTAATAACAAAATCAGGGAATTTTCCCGCCTCTTCCTGAAGTTTTGGGCGTATGCCCGACATGCCCGGAGACAAATCCCTGTATTCTAAAAATGGAAGATATCTCTTTGCTAACTGGAAGAAACCTTCCTGATGAAGAGGATCTACATCATAATTTATTTCATTGATAGGAACTGCATTAGGGCCGAGTCTAAGCCTGCCTGATAAATCCAAAACAGCATGAATCCCCAATCCTACTTTTGGAGGCGCCGGATAAACAAGATGACTGAGTTTCCTGTCATGACGAGGAGAGACAGAGAAATATTCTCCCTTGTAAAATTTAAGAGAATACCCCGCTGTTTTAGCATCAATTCCCACTAATTGAGCTACTTTATCTGAATGCAATCCTGCCGAATTTACGACAATTCTGCTCAAAAATTCTTCTCCGCTTTTTGTTCTTAATCTATATCCGTTTCCGGCTTTTTCTATTTGCATAATCTCTGAACCATAAACTACAGGGTCTACCCCGCAATTATCTTTTGCAATGCCTAAAAAGTATTCCATTAACTTATGGGAATTTATAATTCCTGTTGATGCAGAATAAATTCCGGTTATTGCCCGGATATCCGGTTCAAGCTTCTTCATCTCTTCTGCATCAAGCCATTTTAATTCAAGTCCATTTTTCCTGCCTAATTCAACCATCTTTTCAAGTTCAGAGACGTCTTCATCTTTTGTTGCAACAACTAATTTCCCTATTTTTCTATGAGGAACCGAATCCGGATTCATTTGATATATTAGTTCACTTCCTCTAAGACATAAACGGCTTTTCAGGGAATCTACAGGATAATGGATTGCTGCATGAATAACCTCGCTGTTTCTGCTGCTTGTTTCCTGTCCGAATTTTTCGTTCTTCTCGAAAACAAAAACTTCATGGTTTTTTGATAATTCAGAGGCAATCGCCAGTCCCACAACTCCAGCACCGATTACAGTCGCATCTATTTGTTCCATATTTTTTCTGGACGAATGAGATTTATTAAATTAATTATGCTTAAGGATATAATTGTTTTAATTCCATGATAAAAAGCAAACATATCATTATCTTTTTATACAGATATTGCTTCTTTTTTCCATGGAAAAAACAAATGCACAGCCTGGAGATTATGTTGAAGTGCATTTAAGCAAGCTGATATATGAAGGAACTCTATTGGAATCTTCCGAAAGCGAAAAAAACATTGTTCTTCTGAAGCTTGATTCAGGATATAACATCGGATTTAACAGGAAAGATATTCTTGAAATAAAGCTGAAAAAGAAAGCTTCTGAAGAAAAAGAAAAAAAAGAGGCTGTAAAAAAGAGCCATGAAAAGCCAAGCATTGCAATGATAATCACAGGGGGGACAATCGCTGCAAGGCTAAATCCAAAAAAGGGCGGAGTTGACTGGCTTACTTCTCCTGAAGATTTATTCAAGTTCTATCCTGAAATATTTGAGAAAGTCAATGTTGCAAAAGTGGAAATTCCCTTCATGAAAGCAAGTGAGGACATGGATTTTCATGATTGGCAGAAAATAGCAAAGACAACGGAGGAACTTTTGAATGACGGGAACATAAAAGGCGTGGTGATAACTCATGGAACAGACACTTTGCATTACACATCTGCTGCTTTGAGTTTCTTTTTGAGGAATCTGAGCAAGCCTGTTGTTCTTACTTACTCTCAAAGAAGTTCTGACAGGGCTTCAAGCGACGCCAATCTTAATTTGCGATGCGCTGCTCTTGCCGCTATTTCAGACATTGCAGAAGTGATGCTTGTGGGGCACGCAACTGAAAATGATGATTTCTGCTATGCAATGCCCGGAACTAAAGTAAGGAAACTCCATTCATCAAGAAGAGATGCATTTCATGTTGTTAATTCCGAGCCATTTGCCAAGATTTATCCTGATAGGATTGAATTCCTGAATTCTTCATTTCATAAAAGGGGTAATAACAAAGTTTCTGCTGACACTAAATTTGAAGACGAGATAGCATTGGTGAAGTTTTACCCCGGGCAGAACCCTGATATTCTGGATTATTATCATAAGAAAGGATACAAAGGCTTGGTTTTGGAGATGACTGGACTGGGGCATGTTGCAACAATGAGGGCAAGGGAAGGATGGACAAAGAAGCTGAAAGAAGTCCAAGCCAAAGGCATGATTATATGCGCTGCTGCCCAAACAATATACGGCAGGCTCGACCCTTATGTATATTCCAACGGGCGTGAACTCCTTGAAACAGGCATAATCTACCTCGACGATATGCTGGCTGAAACAGCTTTTGCCAAGCTGGGCTGGGTTTTAGGACACAGCGATTGGGCTAAAAGCAGGGAGAAAGTTCAGGAAAAGATGCTCGAAAATACAGCCGGAGAGCTGAACCCAAGGCTGGAAGAATAACTGATTGTGACTTAAGAGGGGTAACAATAATAAAGTTTATATATTGAACAAGGATAGTCTTTTCATGACAATTAAGACCTTAAAGGATATGATGAAAGATGCTGATAAAGCCTTTTTAGGCGGAGCTTTTCCTATTGTTTTTCTGGATACCAGTGCAATTATAGACATATGCAAATCTGCTAAAGAAGAAGAGATGAAGCAAAAAGGCAAGAGTAACATGCTTCTTCAGGAAGTTTATGCAGATCATTTTTTAATGAATTTTGCAGGTAAATACCAGACGATAATCTCTCCGCGAACTTATTCTGAGATTACAAGGCATTATTGTGTGAGATTCAACGGAAATACCAAGGAGATTCAGGATGTAATGTGCCCTTTGGTAGACAAGTTCTCAACAGACTATGAAAGATTAAAGGAATTTGTATTTGACAAGGTTCATGATGATAGGGACAGATATAATGTCTATTGGGCCACCAAGCTCTCTTGTGCCGATAATGGAAAAAAGGATTTGGAGGGTTTTTCAGAGGTAGACCGTGAAATCCTTGACAATGCAGTATTGTTCTCAAAATATTTCTATAAGGACGGATGCAGTGCCAGACCTGTTGCTATCTTTTCCTCAGATGAGCATATCTCCAAGGGAGTTGAAATGTTAAATCGGATGGGATATGATAATTTGACTACCATCTCTTCTAGAATAAAACATGGAAGATAATCTGTTTGTTAAATATAAGAGAATACCTCATCTAGATGAGGTCCCACATATTTTGAACAATCCGGTAAAGGTTTATGAAAAGATTGATGGCGGAAATGCCCAGATTAGAAAGATAAAAGGAAGAGTTATCTGCGGGAGTAGGGCTCATTTTTTGACAAGAGAAGAATTCTTCAGCCAAGATTGGTTTAAAGATTTTCAAAAATGGGCTTTGAAAGACTATAGATTTTATGACCTTCCGGAGAATTTAATTGTTTATGGTGAATGGACTTCTAAGCATGTATTAAATTACAGGCCGGATTTTACAGACAAATTTTTTTTATTGGATGTTTTCGACTTGGACGCCAAAAGATTTGTTCCTTATAATGAAGGAAGGGACAGGTTGCTTGGCCTAAAAATTGAGGGTCCCTTATATCTAAGAACTTTATTCAGCGGAAAAATAAAAACTGAACAATTAGAAAAAATGGTTGAGAAAAGCGATTATAGGGATGGCAATATGGAAGGTGTAGTAATAAAGAACTATGATTTGCAAGAATTTGCCAAATTATGGACCAGCACTATCAAAAGGAAAGGAATTATTACACAGTCTGATGTCAAGAGCATTTTTTTGAGTTTAGCAGATGAGGGCGAAACTGTTACGAAGAGCAAACTTTTAAGGCAATTAGAATCGGATTTGAGAAGAAGCAATAGAAATGTTTCCCAAAAAGAAATTCAAGACGCTGTTGAAAAGTTCTATCTCTCTTTAATCTGATAACTTTAATAAATCCCCTCGTCTTTTCTAATTCATGGCAGAAGATAAAGATGACAAGGCATTGGATTATAAGAAGCTGAAATTCAAATGCGGGCTGGAAATTCATCAGCAGCTGAATCCTGAAAAAGGAAAACTATTCTGCGATTGCCCATCTGTTTTGAGGCAGGATGAGCCTGATTATACTGTTGAAAGAAAACTTCATGCAATTGCGGGCGAGCAGGGGAGCGTTGATTTGGCTGTTCAATATCAATCTTCTTTGAATAAAGGATTTGTTTATCAGGGATACAAGGACAGCAATTGCTTAGTTGAACTTGACGAAGAGCCTCCGCATTTGATTAATGAAGATGCATTAAAGACTGCGCTGCATATCGCCCTTCTTTTTAACATGACAATAATCCCAATCACGCAAATCATGAGAAAGACAGTCATTGACGGGAGCAATACATCCGGATTTCAGAGAACAAATCTTATCGCGCGTGATGGTTTTGTTGAAACTGATGAAGGAAAATTCGGGGTAAAATTCCTATATTTAGAGGAAGATGCCGCGAGAATAATCTCCCGTGAAAAAGGAAAGGATGTTTATCGTTTGGACAGGCTTGGAATTCCTCTAGTTGAAGTTGTTACAGAGCCGGACATAAAAACTCCAAAACAAGCACAAAAGGTTGCATTGAAAATAGGCGAAATTCTCAGAAGCTGCAAAGTCAAGAGAGGATTGGGAACAATCAGGCAGGATGTGAGCGTTTCAATAAACAATGGAAACAGAGTTGAAATAAAAGGGGCACAAGATATAGATTTGCTCCCGACTATTGTCGAAAATGAAATTAAAAGACAGATGAATGAAAAAAATGTCAAGGCAGAAGTAAGAAATGCATTGCCTGACGGGAAGACGGAATTTATGCGTCCTCTGCCGGGCGCTGCAAGAATGTATCCTGAAACAGACCTCCCCCTCCTAAAAATCTCAAGAGACATGATTAATGAAGCGAAGAAAACCCTTCCAAAGACAAAAGAGGAAAATGAAAAAGAGCTGAAAGACTTTGGATTGCATCATGAAATGATAAAACTGATTCTGGCTGAGAACAGGATTGAGGAATTCAAGGAATTGATGAATATAATGAAAAATCCCGAACTCATTGCCAAGATGATAACATTATGGAGAAATGAACTTGCGTCCAGATTTAAGAAAGATATGGGGGACATTGAGACAGCTATTAATACAGATGTTTTGGAGGAAATATTAAAGGGCGTAAAAAGCGGGAAAATAAATGAAAATAATGTTAAGAATATTTTTAATGAATTGATGAATGGAATTTCCATTGAAGATGCCATAAGCAAAAAACCGGAAATTTCAGATAATATTGAAGAAAAAATAATTAATCTCATTCATGAAAAGCCCGGGCTTTCTGCAAATGCTTACATGGGGCTTGCTATGAAAGAATTTCACGGGAAAATTGATGGAAAAACCGCGATGGAAATAATCAGGAAGTATGCGAAATGAATGAAGAAAAAATCAAAAAACACAATATAAAAAATTTATTATTTGGCTCTTTCCTTCTTACTTTCTCTCTTACTCTAACAGGCTTTTTTCTGCCTTTCTTTCTCAGACAAAAAGGCTTGTCTGCCTTGCAAATTGGCGGATTATTCACTATAAGCATCGTGGCCGGTTCTTTATTCTTCGGGGTATTTTTTTCGCGAATTATAAAAAAGATAAAGCTGAAATTTGGATTGCTATTAGCAGGGGCGCTTAATTTTTTTGAAACATTTGTCCTTTATTTATTTACGTCTACTGGAGGAGCGGTTGTAAATCAATTTACAGACAATATAACTAGTCATGTGTCACGGATTTCCTTTGATGTCACGGCACAGCATAATTTAAAAAAAGGAAAAGAAAGAGATATCAGTTCATTGGCTAATATTGTCAGCGGCATTGGCGAAATATTGGGAATCGCTCTTTGCATAATTCTGCTGCCTATAATCGGATTTCAGATATCTTTTCTTATTTTTTCATTAATTTCTTTATTCTCCCTGTTCTTTTACTTTAAAATCGATGATAAAACCAGATTTAAGAATAATTCTAAATTCGGCAAACTTCCAAAAATAACAGGAAAACTAAAATTGATTCTTTTCTCAGAAATAATTTATTGGCTTGCTCTTTCATCCAGCTTTTCCCTTGTAATCACCTTTTTGGTTACTGACAAACTGTCCGGCGGGATTTTGCAGATTGGACTTTTATTTATTGCTCTTTATGGCTCAATGACTTTGGTTTCTTATATAGCAAAAGAAAAACTGAAAAATATTCA
>DATJPO010000012.1:0-2929 GCA_035506395.1 Candidatus Omnitrophota bacterium | reverse complement strand
CCCGATTTGTCCAAACCGGAAGTCTGAAGCCCGTATTGCCCATTATGGAAAATTTCTGAAAAAATATTCCCAAAATATTGCATAAGGCTTTCGGTAGTTTGTTCCTGCATGGATATCGGTCTTGAAGTTATTGCGCTGACTTCATGCTTCAAAGAAATTAATGAAGTTGCTTCCATTGCTCCTTGAACAGGCTGCATTGTCTTGAATTCCGGGCTGAGGTAAAAATCATCCACAATCTGAACAGCTTCCTGCCTTGTGCATCCCCAAACTTTATCTAAAGCATAATTATTGTAATGAGAAAGCTGAAGATTCGCGCCAAATCTTCTGTTGTAATAATCTCTCAAGGGGTCCTTAAGGTTAAGAAGGACATCATCTATATCGCTTGCAATTCTTTTTGGAATTTCGGTTGTCATATTATTCAAAATCAAGTATCTTGATTCCCCCGGTTTTCAGATTTAAAATAGGAACTTTGCAAAAATCAGGCTGATTGCCTCTCTTTCTCTGATTCTCTGTCATATCTTCCCATGTTGCAGCAGAAATAAGAAGAATATTGTTGTAAAAAGAAACCGCGCATTTGTGCGTGTGCCCTGAAACAAAAACATCAGGGACTTTGTCAATAACCATTTGGTCCTCTGCAGAGGGAAGGTATTGTGTTGATGTGTGCTCCGGTGCAAGATGCCGATTTTTCAGAAGGTAAGCCATGATTTTATCCGGAGCATTCTTTGCCTCATCGTGGATTAAAGAGGGAATGTCGTCTGCATAATAGAAATATGAAAATCCGTGATAAACAAGAACATCAATTCCGGAAAATCCGTTTTTCTGCCCTATATTGACATAGCAGGGATTTGTTGCGAGAAGAACGTTGTCCATGTCATACAAAGCATGGGCAAATTTCCTGTCAAGAACAGGCTGTGGTTCCATGAGCCTAACACCATCATGATTTCCCGGAGAGATAATAATAGTGATATCTTTTCTTATCCTTTCCAAAAGTTCTGCAATATGATTGAACTGAACTTCTAAATCATCTATTTCCAAATCTTTTTCCTGCTCAGGATAATTCCCGACTCCTGTTACAATATCTCCCAGAATAAAGAGATATTTTATTTTGCTTACTTCGGGGGTATTGGGAATTTTTCCATTCAAGTAATCAATGAATTTATTGAAATTGTCTTTGAAAAAAAGCTTGCTCCCATATTGGAGGTCGCTTATGAAAACAGCATATTCCTCAAAAGGAGATTTTTTTCTTTCATGTATAAATGAATCCGGAAAAATAATATCATTTGCAAAAGTAATTTCTTTGTTTCCGGAGCCGGTTATGCCTATGACAGAATCCAGGCATAAGTCTTCCGCTTTTTTGTAAATCTGAGGTTTGTTCTGATTTACCAGGACTCTTGTAGTTCCTGTCAAATCTTCAACTTCCATCAGCAAATTTCCATTCTTTGTAACTCTTTTGTCAAGTATAGAGCATATAATGGAAAATCCCTGCCGGTCTCCGGATATTTTATTTATGGATATTAGATTTTTCAGAGTCGGATGAGACTGGAGAATAAGTTTCATTTTCAGGAATCTGTTTCTGTAATAATTTACAAAATCGTCCACCTCAATTTTTTTATTGATGGTTGTAGTGCAATTGGTTATCTTTACACTGTCTGTGGATGTGGCAATCTCCTCCTTTGCAATTTCTTTTGGAGAATATTCTTTTGAAATTTCAAGCTCAAGCCCAAGTTTTATCTTCAGTTTTTCAAATCCCGCAGGTTTTTCCTCGGAAGAAGTAGCGCTGAATTCCCTCATGCTTTCTGCAAAAATATTCCGTGTAATGATTTTCTGATGCGTCTTTTCTTTTATCCTTTCTATCATGAGTCTTGCGGAATCAAAATCAGTTGCTTCACTAAGAAGTGCAAGAACTTCTTTGTCTAGCAATATCCCTCTTTCCAGGCAAAAATTCAGGATTTGTTTCGGGTCCATGAGCATAAAGGGAAATCATAATTTCTTAATATAAAAATTGAATTGAATCTTTGATAATATTTTTTGCTTTTTCAACAACATCATTTGGAATTGCCAATTTTATCTCTCTCATTCTCCCGCCCCGGCCTTTTGATATGACTCTTACATTGATTATTCCAAGCATGTCAAACTCCTGGACAATATCGCTCACTCTTCTTTGCGTCAAGACTTCTGATTTATTTCTTATGAAATCTTTGTAATAATTGTAAACATCTCCTGTGAAAATCGGTTCAGAAGAGCCTCCTTTTTTTGAAGAATTCCTGTTTCTCTGCTCTGATAAATAGATTATTGAATGAAGAACATACTGGAACTGCTTCGGTTCTGAAGCAATTATATCCAGAACCTTGTCTTTCTCTATCTTGTTGTTTGCTTCATCTATGTATTTTAGCAGAATTCTCTCTGAATTGTCTCTTTCAGCCAACTCTCCTGCAACCCTGAGCAAATCCAAAGCTCTTCTGGCATCTCCATGCTCTCTTGCGGCAAATGCAGCGCATTTTGCAATTACCCCATCCTCTAAAGTATTTTCTCTGAAAGCATTATCAGCTCTCTTCTTTAAGATATCTTGAAGCTGAAGAGCATTGTAAGGCGGAAAAATAACTTCTTCTTCAGATAAAGAACTTCTAACTCTTGGATCAAGTTCATCCAGAAATGTAAGATTATTGCTTATTCCTACAAGGCAAATCTGTGTTTTTGACAATTCTGAATTAAGTCTTGTAAGATTATAAAGAAAATCGCTGGAAATCTTCTTGACAGCTTGGTCAATTTCATCAAGAACAATAACGATTAACTGTTTGTCAGAGTCTATCATTTTGATAAATCGGTTATAAACAGATTCTGTTGGAAGTCCTGTATCCGGAACTTCGCCGCCCAACTTTTTGATAAGTTCTGCCAGAATTCTGTATTCTGTATCTGAAACTTTTCTTAA
>DATJPO010000011.1:0-9912 GCA_035506395.1 Candidatus Omnitrophota bacterium | reverse complement strand
CCAAACATTTCAGAAGAACCTGCAAAATAAAACCTGCAGTTAGGAGCTTTTTTGCGCAGGGCACTTAAGATATTGACTGTTCCATCAATATTCGTTGAAAATGTAGTCCGCGGATCATCAAAAGATTCATGCACAAAACTTTGTGATGCAAGATGATAACATTCATCAGGCTTAACTTCATCGCATATTTCAAGAAGCCGTGAGTAATCCTCTATCATACCCGGATGAAGAATTAACCTGCCTTTTACGCCTGCGATTCTGCTTAATCTTATTTCAGGATCTTCTAAAGCAACTCTCCTTACCAGGCCATGGACTTCATAGCCTTTGCTTAGCAAAAATTCTGCAAGATAAGAGCCATCCTGCCCTGTAATTCCCGTAATAAGTGCTTTCTTTTGCATCCCGATACTTATAAAAAACAATTTTTAAGTTTATCTGTATTCAATTTTCACATGTTTTATAAATACGGCTTTTTAAGCATATTCCATGAAGATTGCCTTAATTTCTCCTAACATAGAATCAGAAAAAGCGCTGGCAATAATATCGGGGCATTTGGCCGAAAGCATTTCAAATCTCGGAATTAATATAGACTTAATCACATACAATGCCCATTCCCCCATTTCATTTCTTAAAAAATTCAAAAAGTTCAGGGAGTATGATATTCTTCATCTTCATCATGAATATAATCTTCTGGGCTATTATGGGCTTCCATTCTTTTTTATTCTGCCTCTCTTAAAATTGATGGGCAAAAAAATTGTAATAACAATGCATACAGTTCTTCCAAAATCAGAGAAATTTCAGGAAAGTAAAATAAAAATTCTTTTTAGAAAAATGCTTTATGCGACCCAAAACAGATTTATTCGTGATTTCTGCGATTTAATTCATGTTAATGAAAGATTCTTCAAGGATGTTTTAGTAGAAGATTATCATTTTAATCCTGAAAAAATTGCGATAATCCCCCAGGGAGTGATTGATAATATTAAGATGCCTGACAAGAAGAAATCAAGAAAAGAACTCGGTTTGTCAGGTAATATTTATCTCATAATAGGCAACCTTACCGTAGATTCGGGCGCTGATAGGGTTATTCAGCAAGCCGATAAAATCGGAAAGACAATCCTTTTTGCAACGAATCCGAATGCGGCCAATACAAGCAACCGCGCAAAAGTTCTGGATTTCATAAAACTGAATAAAGAAATAGTTGAAAAAAATAACTTCCAGAGATATGTAAGATTTGATTTAAGAGAACTTCCTGTAGATTTATGGTGGAAATATCTTTCTTCATGCGATTTGGTTCTTCAGGCTTATAGGGGAGGAGTCAGAAGCGGGGTTTTTTCAGAGGCAATGGCTGCGCAAAAGCCTGTTGTTGCAAGCAATATAAACTTCTTCAGAGAAATGCTGTCACAGTATAAAAGCCTGCTTGTTGCCGAAAAAGATGAAGATTTTCCCGTCCTTATAAAAAAAGCCATGATTCCCGCTAATTATAAAAAGATGCAGGAAGAATGTGTGAGATATATCCGGGAAAATGGGCTGTCTCAGGTATCCAAGGCATATGCAAAACTTTATTCTTCATTGCAAAATCAATAATCTATTATTCTTTTATTCTTAATCTCTGCATTTTTAAAGAATTCAAATATTTTTTCCAGCAAATCCAGTTTAAATCTTGCTTCAAATAAGTCATGTATGTAAAAAGAGATTATTTTGTGATTATTGGATTCTCTTTTTATATGCTGCAGAATCTCATCATCTGTTTTTCCCTGAGAAATCATCCATTCTATTATGGGAGTTTTATTTTCTCCGCAAATTGTAATCGGGACATTTTTTAATCGTCCATAATTTTTCAGATTTTCTCCCTCAAAATCGCTTGTGAACTTAAATCCGCTTTCATTTAAGATATTTATTACATTTTCATTGGTATTAAATCCCGGCGAAGCCCAGCTTATCGGTTTTTTGCCGAATAATTTTTCATATTTTGAAACAGCCTTGGTTATCTCATTATTTATATCAATCTGATTCAGTCCCCTTGTCCATTCTCTGTGTTTCCATCCATGAACTCCCAGTTCATGCCCTTCATTTAATATTCTCCCTAAAATTTCTTTATTTGCCGCGGCAAAATCTCTCGGGAATAAAGCCATTCTTATTTTGTCCTTCAGCGTCCAGATTTTCATAGAACGTTCAGCAGAACTTGTCATGTTTCTGCGATATTTTAAAATCTCAAGAATATTTGATTCTCCGCCCATCACAAGATAAAAAGATGCTTTTATGTTATGCTTTTTCAGCAAATCCAGAAGTTTTGGAAGTCCTTCCCTGATTCCCCTGTCTGATTCCACGTCAACCCTGAGCGCAAACGTTTTTTCAGCCATTCTAATGATTTTAGATAAGGAATATATTTATAAAATTATGCAGTTCTTATTTTATCATGGATAAAAAAACAGAATTTGTCAATCAGGTCAAAATAGGATTTTTCAGAAAATTGCGTAATAGATTCTGGTATTTTTTAGGTTATATAGGCCCCGGAAACAAATTGAGAGTTTTCGCAAATAGAAGAAGAGGAGTTCATATAGGAAATAATGTTTTCATTGATGCCATGGTTCATATAGACACTGCTGTGCCCCATTTAGTAACTATAGAAGATAATGTAAAACTCTCTGTAGGAGTAAAGATATTCGCTCATAATTCTGTATTTCAGGATATAAACCCTCAGGACCCTATTATTCTCTCTCCCGTTTTGATAAAAAAGAAAGCTCAAATAGCGCCAAATGCAGTGATTTTGGATGGTGTCACAATAGGAGAAAGTTCAGTTATTGGCGCATGTGCTTTAGTTAACAAAGACATCCCTGACAGGGTTATTGCAGTTGGCGTCCCCGCCAAGCCGATTAAAAATTATGATGAAGCGCGAAAAGCATTTCTGAACTCTGCCAAGAGATGAATATAAAATTATCTGAATTTTTTCAAAACTTCTTCTCTTTTTTCCTTTATCTCCAAATCTCTTAATCTTAGAGGATCTGCTTTTTCAATTAATTTTATAGTTTCTTCATCTGGAACAGCCATTTTTCTAATTTCTTTTGCAACTGCAAATTTAAAGCCTGTTTCTTTTTTCACATCCTCCAGGGTATATTCCGGGTTTATTGCTGTCAGCGTAATTCTTTTATCCGGAAATTCAAAAATGCACATGTTCGTTATTATTTTATCAGGGCCTTTGCCCCTGTTCCATCCATGAGCAGTCACAAAATCAACTTTTTTCACAAAAACTTTTTTGTTGTGATTTGGAATATACAATATTATTTTTTTGACAAAAGTCATCACGTCTTCAACACCCATCCCTCCAGGCAGCCTGATTTTCGGAGTTTTATAATTTCCAATTATAGTATTATTCATGACTCCTGACTGATCCATCTGCGCAGGTCTCAGAAATTCCAAATCTATCTTCCTGTTCTGCAGCATGTCCAGAAATCCTGAAAGCCCGAGATAAGATTTGCTATCCGGAAAATTATAAGAAGAAAATGTCGAAGGAATTTTTGCATCAATATCAGGATTAAGTGCGAACCCTCCTATCAGATTTATTTTCTTTTTTGTCTGAGCCAGTTTTGTCGCTATAAGCGGGATAAATGCCGAAGTTCCCTGCACAACAGTCATTCCTTCTTCAATTTCTTGCTCCAGATTGGCAATCAAAAAATCAGAGGTATTATTTATCATTTTAAGCGAGATAATTTAATATTTCTTTTATATCAGGAGCATAATGCCCCGAGCATCCTGTAGGATAGGCGCCTTTTTTTACAGGAATTATATAATCAACAAATTGCCCCGGAATTGTAATTTCGCTCGGTTTCAGCTTTTTTACAATTTTCTCGACGCTGAAAATCCTTGTTTTTGCAGCCTGTGCCATTTCTTTTTCCGAAAAGTCAGGTTCATCAATCTGGATATTCCCTTCCTTGTCTGCTTTTTGCGCATGTATTATGCTGAAATCGGGATTTACAGCTTTGACAGCACATAATTCGCGGTTCGTTGAAGGATCTTTCATTCTTTTGCATGCAGAATTTATCTTAAAAATATCGGAGTTGATTATTGATGCTGTCGGAATAAATGGAACTCCAATCGCACCTGCTTTAAGCCTTAGATAATATAAAATTTCTGTCAAGTCTTCAAAAATAATTTTTTCGGATTCAACTGCATTGCGGACAATTTTTGAACCTCCCAATCCTTCATAACCCGCATAAGCTGCCATGATTTTTGCCACTTTTGATTTTTCAGCCAGCAAATCCAAGTCTAGCGAACCAGCCAGCGTGTATAAAGTAAGATTTTCAGCGTCACTTTTCGCTATTTCTTTTATTATTGAAATCGGTTTTCTGTTTATTGTAAATCCCCCTATGGAAATCAATGAATTGGATTTTATTATGTCTTTAATCTGATTCAGCAGGATTATTTTCATGCTCTTTGTTTTTTTCCTTTAATTCTTTCATATATTCCGTTATAGGAATGTCAAATTCAACATCTTCACCTAATTCGGGAACACCCTTTTCGTCTATGTGATAGGCAAATTGATAGAGAGTCTTACCTGCAGGAGTATGCTTTCTCATTTTTGCTTCTATCTCAAATCCCAAATCTTCAAAAATTTTCAATATGGCAGGATTTTCGCCAATGAGGGAATCTGTGACTTTTCTTCGTCCTTCCAGGTCAAATATTTTTATTGCAGAACGGTAAAGCAATTTCCCTATCCCATGCCCGCGATATTCAGGCAGCGTTGCAACCTTGCCTCCTTTTCCTATATGAGATTGCGGCCTGTGAAGCTTTAATGCTCCGGCTATTTTGCCTTCAATTTCAACGACAATCAGGGAAGTTTTTCCATTCTCATTTTCTTTTATGCTTTTGTTAATCTCTTCCACATCTGTATAAGGAAGCCATGCGCCTCCCGAAGAATATACATCAAGAATCTCTTTCGCTTCTTCCCGCTTTGCAAGCCTTACTTTTTTCATTTTTTTAGGGCCTCTTCATAAATTTTTTTTAGTTGTTTATTCCGCTTGGCTATTGAGAATTTTCCATCCTTTTCCTCAATCATTTTTCTGCTTTCCTTTCCCATTTTTTCTCTTAGTTTCTTGTTTTCTATAAGAATGGAAAGTTTATCCACGAGCTGGCTTATTATTTCAGGATGCAGTTTCTGCCAATCTCTTGAAACTGTTTTTTCATCAAGACGGCCATATTTGTAGAGATAATTCTCCCAGGAATAGCTGCTATTAATTAAAAATCCGTTCTTTCCATCTTCAATTAACTCTGGTACTGTAAAACTGGTTGCGCCTACCAATGGAAGTCCTGCAGACATCGCTTCCAGAAAGACAACTCCATAATTATCAACATGAGTCGGAAGTACAAAAATATCAGAACTTAAATACATCTCATCAAAAAGCTTTTCTCTTGGCAGGTGCCCCTCTACGACCCTGAATCCTTTTAATTTTTTAACCAAGGGCATGTATTCAGGAGGTATGTCTCCCTTAAATTTTAATTCCAGATTATTATATTTCTGGGTGAGTATTTCATATGCTTTAAGCAAATCATGCCCCCCCTTTCCATAAAATTCTTTTCCAATAAATGAAAGAATAACTTTTTTATCTTGTCTGTTAATCCTCTTTTTTGGGCAAGGTCTCATTGCAAGATAGAGAATTTCAATCTTATCTTCAAATTCGCCACAGTCAAGAACTTTCATCAAATTATCTTTTGCAGCTTTGCTCTGCGGCAGGATTTTTTTACAATTTTTGGATTTAAGGGCACGGATTATTATCTCTTTGGTTATAGGATTTTTTAATGCAGGATACTGGAATGAAACAAAAATCCCCCCGGATTCTAAATCAATTATCCATGGTTTTTTCTGTTTTATCTGCAGAATCCCTCTTGTTGAATGAACAAGATCTGCATCTGTGGCGGTATGAGTCATTCTGGGGATTGGAAGGAATCCCATCAAAAAACCATGAAGAGCCATTCTTTTTTCAGCAAACCATCCATGATATACTGCTTTGACTCTATCAATTTCATATTCAACACCTTCTGGCGGAAAGTCAAGAATTTCATCAAATTGCGGATGCGAGCTCGCAAGAATATGCACTTTTATTTTTTTATTTTCTTCCATTTATTTTATCCTCCTTAAGAAGAGATATTTCTGGGCGCGTCCGTCATTTACGAGCCTTACAACTTCCTCTTTGCTCAAATTCTTTTTTACATAAGTGAATCTTTTTATAAGGTGTGTCTTTCTCAGGAAGCCATGAAGCGGATATAGCCTTATCGGAAGATCTTCAATAAGAATCTCAACTATAAAGCCTTCCCTGTAAAAATAATCAATCAATTCCTCAGCTTTATTTTTTCCTAGTAATTTTGTATGGAATTCAATTGAAATTTTGTTTATCTCTTTTGGAATATTCTTATAAAGAATCTCATATTCATAGCCTTCAACATCCATTCTCAAAAGATTAGCCTTGTATTTCTTGGCAAAATAGGACAAGGGTTCGCTTCGAACTTTTTTTGTTCTTTCATTTTCAGCATCAACAATTTTGGATAAATTAAGTTTTTCGTCTTCTTCAAGGAAAAGCCAGCCCTTTTTTCCTCCAGCCATCGTTATTACTTCTGATTTTCCTGAAAGTCCGTTGATTTCCAGATTTTTCTTCAGGTAAGGTATTGCTTTTTCAAGCGGCTCTACAGAAATTATTTTATTTGCATTTGAGCTTAATGCACTGAATACGCCTATATTCGCTCCTAAATCAAGAACAACATCTTCCGGGCTTACAAATTTCCAGTAATATCTCAGATTTACAGGCTCTCTGATTTTGAATGTCCTTAATTGAGTTGATAAGCCTTCATCTTCAGGAATTACATCAAAAGAAAATTTCCGATTTATTCCGACTTTTTGCAAGTCCAATTCAGCGATTTTCTGTCCGTTGTCCCTTATTCTGCATAAAATATTATATGGAAGCCATGATATCTTTTCAATTAATTGATTCATCTCAGTATCTCCAGTATTTTTTTGCTGATTCCTACATTCCCATAAGGGTTATTAAATTCTGCTGTTCTAAATTGCGGAGAGAGATATTCTTTAATTTTTTCCTTTGTTTTTTCTACATCAAGTTTTGAAAGAAATTGGAAATTGGAATTTAAACCTTCCTGCCTTTCTGTTGCTTTTCTCAGCAATATGCAGGGCTTTTTAAAAATAAGGCTCTCTTCCTGCATGCTTCCTCCGTCGCAGATAATAAGCGAGCATTGCGATATTTGATAGATAAAAGACGGGTAATCCATAGGAGCGATAAGTTTGATATTGGGATTAACTGATAATCTTTCATAAAGTCCGAATTCCTTGAGCTTTTGAATTGTATTATCGTGAATGGCGAAAAAAGTTGTTATTTTAATATCTGACAGGATGTCTATTATTTTCTCCATCCTTTCTTTTGATTTCAGATTCTCGTGTCTGTGAATAGTGACAAGAGCAAATTTCTTTTTTGAGAGTGGTTTTGCCCCTTCTTTTTCTGCAATTTTCATCGCAATTGATGCAGAATCAAGGATAGTGTTTCCTATCTTGACAACTTTGCTTTTATTTTTTGAAAGATTTAATTCTGCCATATCTGACACGGCCAAGAGAATATCCGAGAAGAATCCTGCAAATTTTCTTGATATTTCCTCAGGGAAAGGTTCTGAATTATCAAAGCTTCTTAATCCTGCTTCAAGATGAACATTTTTATACTTCTTGAATGGATTCAGTAATCTTGAAGTAGCCACAGCTGCAGTTGCAGTAGTCATAGTATCTCCATGATAAAGGACATATTCCAGTTTTTTCAGTTTTTTAATCTGCTTTCTTATTTTGAATATAAGCCCGATAATCCATAATCCTGCTTTAATCTGTTTTGCATTGAATTTGGAACTTTTTTCAGGCTCTTTTGTCAGAATAATATCAGGTTCTTTGACTTCAAAAGCAGAACATAAACTCTTAAGATTATGCTGTCCTGTATGAATAAAATAGTAAGGGATTTTTGCATTGCTTAATTCCCTCATAACCGGAAAAATTTTTATTAATTCTGCTCTTGTCCCAAGGACAATCGCAATTCTGGAATCATCCATTTTATTTTAAGAAAATATCGCTTTAAAAGAATTATGAACCTCTGTTCACTGGGTAAATGTAAGATTATCCAAATCACCATAGGTTCCTGAAGGCTTCAGAAACTCTGCATTGAACTTAATATTTGAAGGATAATCCACTTTCCATATTTTCAAAGGAGCAAGGAGCTGTCCCTGATAAAGTGCAAATTCCCCGACATTTGCATTCTGGGTTTTTAACGAATTAATTATGTAATTATCTTCAAAATCTCCTTTAGATAATGTGGAATACTGATGATAAGGATCATTCATAAGATAAAGCTGTGCAAACAGGCTTTCCTGAACTTTAGGAGAAAGATATATCCCTCCGCCAAGAGGGTCAATGCTTATCCCCCCATTCTGCCCTGAAGATATAGAAGGAATTATCATAAAAGTGGCATTTATTCCATTATTATAATCAATAATATGTCCGTTGTAATAAACATATCTTAAGGGAACAACATATTGCTGTCCATTATATTGGAAAATCCCGCTTGGCTGTTCTATTACAATTGCGGATGAATTTGCATTTTTATATTGCATAGCTATCCCCACAAAATAAGAATTATATGTTGATACCTGCCCATCCTCTGAAGATGGGCCTGGAAGGAAAAGTCCGTTATATGAAATATCCTGATCAACGAATGTAGAGCCCTGGTAAATTCTCATTGTCCCATTTGCTGTCTGGTAATCTTTTGTTGAATCAGATTCAAGAGTCGGAGGAGAAGCATATCTGTCTATCCCAGATGAATCACTTCCGATAATAGAATATGCAGAATATTTTCCCAAATCCGAGAAATCAATAAGGAGATAAGAGACATTATGCGATTTCATGAAAGATAATGCTGTATCTGGATTAGGAGTTGTCAATACATATCTTCCCATAAGATGATCCCAGTAAGAATTAAAGTTTCCTCCGTCAAGCACAGTAGTTCTCAATCCAACTGTCTGGAGAATATACCCATAATCCCACCAGTGAAGGAACACAGCATCCTGAGGAGTGTCATTTCTTACCCATGCCATAGCATTCTGCCACTGGTCATTCATAAGAGGTCCTGTTTGCTGCGCCTGGGCATATGATGTTGAAACCGCTCCTGAACTACCGGTAAATGGGTTCCCGAATAAATATCCAAAGGACAGGATTAAGGAAAGAATAAACAGAATTCCTATTACATATCTAATGTCTTTCCCTTTTAATTTTCCTATAAGCTCTCCTGCTCTCACAATGAAATATGCTCCGACGATAACTATGAAAGTTACTACAATAAAAATTGTTCTTTGTGCAGCTCTTACAGTTATGAGCATGATTATCATCCATGAGAAAAGGAAAAGAATTGATTCATCTATCTTATGTCTGTCTTTGTAATAAATCCAAAGAAGGCATGAAATTAATATTGCAAATCCTAAGAAATAAATAACCTGACTTAAGAAATTAACTCCATCAAGAACGCTGCCCGATGAATACCTGCTGAATAATATTCCCATCACTGCAGCTATTTCAAGAATTCCAAGGTAAATTCTGTGTTTGAGAATTTTCACTTTCTTTATCATCTCTATACATACAAGCGCAGATCCTAGCAAGAAGATATAGAATAGAGGAGAGGATACCTGCGATATAAAGCTGTCCAGATAAGGCTGTGCATAATACGCAACTGTCTGTCCGATCCTTGTTGCTCCGATAGGGTGTATAAGAAGTGTGTAGACTTTTCCTATTAAATTAAATCCAGTGCCGCTTATAATCTCCAGCCCCAGTATTCCGAGGAGAATTGTAACTGCAGCAGAGACAAACAATCTGAATTTTGTTTTTTTGAC
>DATJPO010000010.1:0-3203 GCA_035506395.1 Candidatus Omnitrophota bacterium | reverse complement strand
TGCCCTTTGGCCCGAGTGTTGTTTTTACAACTTCTGCAACCATTCGCGCAGCCTGTATATTATTTCTCTGCGCATCTTTGCCTATAAGCCTTTGTATGTCTTCAGGCATCAGCACGATGGGTTTGTCAGGCATGTCCATCTCCCAGCAGTTTTTGCAGTGATTGATATTGACAATCAAATGATTCCACCAATTCAGCTATCTCTCCAAGTTGCTCTATCTTGTTCCTTGTCCATAAAATTGAAACGCATTTGGAATATAAGTTCTCAAAATCTTTGTTGTCTATGGCAGCTTTTTCCATTAAAGCAACTGCCTCAGGGCCATCGCATTGAAAAGAAACCGCGGAAAAATGATATTTCCTTATTTTATCAATGATGGCGGACATTTCTCTCTTCATTCGTCCATATCTGATTCCCTCTTCAAATGCTGTGCTGGACATTAAATCACTCATGAAATTTCGTCTTTCTTTTTCTATTTAAGATTTATTGTGATGCGATGATGCCCATGGTTTCGCATTCCATGCTTGCCTTAAGGATGCAATACAGCATCTTGTACGGAAAGATATATAAGTTTTGCAATTCTGTAAATTTTGGGGTGAAAAATGAACCGGGTTTTAGTCTCTGACATAATGACACGGCAGATTACCGCTGTTTCTCCTGATACGAACCTTCTTGAATGCGCTAAAAAAATGGTAAGGAAAAGGCTCGGAAGTCTTCTTCTGATAAAGGACAATCTTCTGAAAGGATTCATTTCAACAGATGACATTCTCTGGGCAGTTGTCAAGAAATCAAAGGAGGATTTGTCAAAAATAAAAGCATCTGACATTTCACCAAGAAAAATTGTGACAATACAACCCGATGCGACAATTGACGAAGCGATTCAGAGAATAAAGAAATTCAGATACCATAGGCTTCCTGTTGTCAAGAATGGAGAAGTTATAGGGCTTATAACAATAAAGGATATTCTCAATTTTTATCCCGAGCTTAATGCACAGCTCAAGCAAGTCGAGTCAATAAGGGAAGAAACAGAGAAGATGAAGCGTCTTGAAGGAGCAAAGGAGAGAATTATAATAAGAGACGGAATCTGCGAAGAATGCGGAAACAGGGACATGCTTTACCGCGTCAATGGAGTTCTTATCTGCGCTTCATGCATGTCCGATTAATAAGAAATATGCGTTTGCATGGCAATACAATAAATATTTAAATAATCTCCAAGTCTTCTATAAAAAGGTGTAACATGGCTGAAGAAGAAACTGTTTTTTCAAGTAGAGTAAGATATAATGGCATATTTTCATTCAAAGATTTTTATGAATTCTGCTATACATGGCTGAGAAACGACACTAATCTGACTACTTTCTCTGAAGACAAATATTCGGAAAAGCTTGCCGGCGAAGCCAAGAATATTGATGTTGAGTGGACAGGGCACAGGGACATAACCGATTATTTCAGGATAAGAATGAAAGTAAAGTTTGTTATAAAAGGAATGACGCAGGTTAAAGTGAAAAAAGGCGGCGCAGAAGTTGACAGCAACAAAGGCGATATTGAAGTGCAGGTAAAGGGAATGCTTGTCAAGGATTACAACAGCAAATTTGAAATGAGCGCTTTCAAGAAATTTCTGCGGGCTTTTTATGAAAAATACATAATCCTGTCTGTAGTCAAGGAGTTTAAGGGAAGAATTGTTCAGGAATGCGATGAATTCTTGACGCAGGCAAAGGCATTTCTGGATTTGGAAGGAAAAAGATAATTCTTGTATGATATCACCTCTTTTTTGAAAAATTTAAAATATTTTGTTAATAGAAAAACCTCAAGTGGTATGCGCGCCAGCATCTCGCGGTTACCAAGACGCGAATTATACGTCATGGGCTTAATCATTAACATTAAAATGATGCATTTGTTTCTCTTCAATATCACCATCTATTAAATATCCTGATTAATTAAATAAATATTTCGCACAGAAATATTTAAATACAAATTATTCCCATTCATTTTATGAAAAAGGTGGTTTTGCTTGCTTTTCTCGCTGTTTTAATTCTTCCGACAATTCTTGCGATAAATCTTGACGTAAATACAAACAGTTCTGATGTTGTGATGATTAAGGATGTTAATGCGCCTGCAACTTTCAACATGCAGATAAGAAATCTCGGAATGTATGACAATTTCAAATTCTATAATCTTCTTGGATTTGTGATGCTTCCGAAAGATTCAATTCCCATTGCATACGGCGAGACAAAGAATATTCTGTTCCAGATATATCCAAGGGCAGATTTGGGTTACACTGGATTTTACACTTTCAATTATCTTGCGCAGGGAAGTGATGGTTCTCAGAATGAATCCCTGAATTTCAAGATAATAAATCTCAATGATGCATTTGAAGTCGGCGCATCGGAAATAAATCCGGACTCAAATTCAGTTACAATTTACATACAGAACAAAGTTAATTTCAACTTTGATTCTCTTGAAGTGCAGTTCCATTCTCCATTTTTCACGATGGACCAGCAAATGTCTCTTGCTCCTTATGAAAAGAAGCAGTTTACTGTGAATCTTAACAAAGATGATTTCAAAAGCCTTCTTGCAGGATTTTACACGCTTTCTGCAGATGTGACAGCAGGGGGAACAACTTCCACTGTTGAAGGCGGGATAAATTTCGCAGAAAAAAATCTTCTTTCAGTATCAGAGAAAAAATACGGCTTCCTAATCTTTACAGATTTAATTCAAAAGGCAAATCAGGGAAATGTTGTTGCAGATTCGCAGACATCTGTGACAAAGAACATAATCTCAAGGCTTTTCACGACATTTGATCCTGTTCCTGATGCTGTTCAGAGGCAGGGATTGAAAGTTGATTACACATGGGAAAATAAAATACAGCCCGGAACCACGCTTACAATAGTTGTAACGACAAACTGGCTTCTTCCTCTTTTTATAGTCATATTTGTTGCAGCAGTAGTATTCCTTGTGATACAACTTACAAGAACAAATCTGAATCTTAACAAGAGCGTTTCATTCCTAAGAGCGAAAGGCGGAGAATTTGCGCTGAAAGTCACAGTAATCGTCCATGCTAAGAAGTTTGCGGAGAGAGTGACTGTAATAGACAGGCTTCCTTATGTTGCAAAGCTTTATGAGAAATTCGGCGCAGAGCAGCCATCTAAAGTTGATGAGAAGAACAAGAGAATAGAATGGCACTTTGACAGACTTATGCCCGGAGAAAA
>DATJPO010000009.1:0-19014 GCA_035506395.1 Candidatus Omnitrophota bacterium | reverse complement strand
AGGAATAAGATAACGACAAGCATCATTAAAACTGCGCTTATGAGGAATATAAAGAATATCGGAGGCATGAACTGGATTGTAAGAAATTGGATGAGAAAAGCGCCTATTGCCGCGCCGATAAAAATGCCTATTCCTGCGAGCATATTGAAATATGAAAGGGCAAGCCCCCTCTTTGAAGGGCGCACATTGTCATAAACAAAATTATTTGAAGCGAGGTTGAATCCTGCCCATACAACTCCATTAAGGAGAACAGGAATAAATATCAGGTAAATGGGTGATTTTGAGAAAATCCAAAGAACAGGAACAAAAGGTATCAAAAGTGCCGTCACACTCATCACAAAATAATCACCGCGCTGGTCGCAGATTTTTCCCCATAATTCCATGACGAGAAGCGAAAAAATAGTTCCTGCAACTGTAATAACCATATATGTCAGATAACTGAAATGCAAATCCCTGAGCATGTAAATTATGAACAATGGCGAGGATATAGCAACAGCCAGGTTTAACAATGCATTGAAAAATGAAAATCTGCCGAAATTTGTTTTTCCTGCTCTTATTAAAAATTCAAAGAATGTAAAATAATCCCCTTTTTTTAATTTCAGTTTTGGCTCATATTGTTTTTTGTAAAAATGCAGGGAGATAAGCCGGCATATAAAAGCAAGAGAGAAAAGGATTGCAAAGCCAAGCATAATAAGATTCAATTTTGTAAAATAATCAAGAATTTCAGATGCTGCAAGGGAAAGCACAGCTGAAACAAATCCCATAATGACATTTCTTTTTGAAAACCATCTTCCCCTGTATCTTTCATTGATGATATCGCCAGTCCATGAAAACCATGCAGGAAGATTAAGATTGGCAATAATTGTATAAAATGCAAAAAAAAACAGGAAGATTATTGCAAGAGCATTTCTTAAAATTCCTATCCAATATAAAATAGCAATTGCAGCAAATGGAATCCATAGCATAAGTTCAAACAAAATCGTTCTTATGAGAATTTTTTTTCTTGAATGCCTTTCCATAAGGCGGGAGCCGAAAATCTGGCTTAGTGGACCGAGAATGCCTGAAATTGAAGTAAGAAAAACAACAAGTGAATTGCTTGCATTAAGGGCAATTGCAAATGCAGATAGAAAAGAATCGCCGAAAGAGCCTTTTGCAGATGCAAAAATTCCTGCCCTGATATTATTTTCACGGGATTTGTATTTTATCTCATTGATGTTTGCATAGCTTTGCAAATCCTCATCATCATCTGAATCAGTATCAGCTGTCTTTTTCACCATCTTTTATCAGGTTATTAAGAAAAACAATATTATAAAAGTTATTGAAAAAGAAAGTTTAAATTTGATAAGGCTTATAAATAATCTACATCTTCTTGTAAAATGCCCCTGTAGTATAGAGGCCAAGTACGCTGCCCTCTCAAACAGCGATTTTGCCTTGCTGAAAGGCCAAAATCTGGCATCTCAATGCAAGCTGTTCAGGATTTCTAGAATCCAGAGTACGGCGGTAACCCGAGTTCGAATCTCGGTGGGGGCATAACCAAATTTCTGGCAGGGCATTTCAATAATTTTTTATACCCTTCATATTTAGATTTTAACATAGCCCTATAGTAC
This sequence comes from Candidatus Omnitrophota bacterium, assembly GCA_035506395.1. Taxonomy (GTDB): domain Archaea; phylum Nanobdellota; class Nanobdellia; order Pacearchaeales; family GW2011-AR1; genus JAKLIN01. Next base: position 17,407 of record DATJPO010000009.1, on the reverse strand, counting down.
AGCGGTCAAGTATATCGGCCTCTGGCGCCGGTGACCCAGGTTCGAATCCTGGTGGGGCTATTTTTTGAGTTATAGACATATTTGAAAAGAGCAATGCTAGTTCTATTTTCAATCTTTAACAAAAATCAAGTTCCTTGAAGGTGGAAAAACACCCCAAGCACAAGATTCATGGTCTAATTTAAATCCATGTTCAGTAAAATATTTTTTATACTTCTTTATATTCTTGAAATCAATTATTGCCACTTTCCCTGATTTCTTTACGACTCTGTTTATTTCATCAAATGCCTTCTTCCTCTCCTGATTGTTTTTAATATTATGAATTGAAAAACTGGCAACAATTACATCAAAGAATTCATTTTTTAATGTCATATTACGCATATCCTCAGATTTTAGGATTATTTTATTTTCTAAATGCGAAGATTTAATATTTTCCTGTATAGCTTTGAGTGAATTATTGGATAAATCTTTTTTATCCCAGATGTCAATACCATAAACTTTTCCGGTTGTTATCTTATTCGCCAGACCTATAGTGTATAATCCGTTTCCACAGCCAATATCAAGAATCTTTTCATTACCCTTAAGATTCAACAGGAATATTAATTTATTTCTATTTTTTATTTTGAATATTTTACTGCTTAAAATCAACAAGATACTTGCAATTAAAAAGATAATAAAGACAATAAAAAGCAAAGATTCAATTAAAATTTTAGGGAAAAGAAATAATGATGCAAAAAATAACACTAAAGCAATAACGGACATGATAAACAGTTTTTTTACTGCAGTTGGAGCATCTATTCCAAAATTTATTTTTTCCATATTAACTGGATAATTGAAAATATTATAAATGTATTGCGTATTCACTTTTCTTTGGAATAATGATCCGGAGTCTATTTTTATGTTTTTTAATCAGGAAAATTTATGTAATTTCCTGAATCTTATTCGTACAGATTAATAAACAGGATTAGATTTCCCAGAAATCATAGATTGCTATAGATTCTGAGGCGGCTATTTTTGTATTGCAATAATCCTTATTAATGAAAATTTATCCAGCTTTTCATGAACCAAAATTCTTTCAAGACAATTTCAGAAGGGCATAATAAAAGATGGCTTAGTCCAAAAATAGGCATTCCTGCACAATTTGGCGGCGGCATAGATTTTCTTGACGATTTTTTTGCTATAGAATTAAAAGGCGGAAATAAAAGTTATCACGATAGTTTTGCTGTTCATTCATATCAAATTGGGGGATTCAAGAGAGCTTATCCTGGCAGAGAATTTTTCTGGGCCTTTTTGCTTTATGATACAACCAAGCCTATTTGCGATATGACTGAATCAGAAAATATAGCAAAATTCATGGTTGATAGAGATGTATGGTTTCTTGAATGGGATTGGATTAGGCAGTTTCCGGTTCATTATGCTCCAACCGGGCCCTATGTCTATCCGAAAAAAAAAGATTTTCCCGCAGATAATTATTTTAGAAAGATTAAAGTTCAAGGCGGAAGATTATATGTGCCTAATGATTCTTCTTTAGATTGGAAGCTTGGAGTAAAACTATAATTCTTTTTATCTAAAAAGCTATCTACTTCATCAAAAAAACCTTGTCATTCGGACGGGCGCGCTCAGTAACTTTTATGCCGACATGCTCGCCTTTCTTAGCTTTCTCGACTTTTCTTCCTTCAATCTGCATGCTTGAAACTTTCTGGGTGAAATTTGTTGTATGCCCCATCACATGTATTTTATCTCCGACACTAAGAGCTCCTGAAAGTTTTATGGCAATAACCCCGACATGAGTGAAAAATGTTGAGACTTCGCCAATTTCCTTTTCATTGCTCTCTTTTGGCTTCGCTTTTTTAGTGCTCTTTTTTTGCATGTTTTAAAGATGATTGAGAAGTATTTAAATTTACCGAAGAGATTTTACTTTTCTTTCTTTATCAGATAAATTATAATCAATAGGATAACCACATAAAATAAAAAAGAGCTTAAATTCCCTATAACAGATAATATTTGGAGAAAAAGATAAGAAGTTCCTCCTGTCTGGGAATAAGTCAAATCGACAATATAAACGGCAATCTGGCAGAAAATCAATATAATCATTAAAGTCTTGCTCGTTGTCAGCAAATTTTTGTTTTTGTCCATGGCATTAAAATTCCAATTCGCTCCCGAACCCGCTGTTGCACTTTTTCATTTGCCTCATTCAAAAGCTCACCTTCACAGGCTTTCTTTCAGTTTCAGTTATCTGCAGATATTCCTTCTGCTTTTTCCCATAGATTCCCGCGAAAATATTTCCGGGGAAAGTTGCGCAGAGATTATTATATGTAAGAATGTTATCGTTGTAAAATTGCCTTGCATATGCGACTCTGTCTTCTGTGGTTGACAATTCTCTCTGCAATTCAAGGAAATTGGTGTTTGCCTTAAGTTCAGGGTAATTCTCAGCGATTGCAAATAATTTTCCAAGCGCATTCTCAAGAACCCCGTTTGCTTTTACTTTTCCTACAATATCCTTGGCAGAAATCATTGCCTGCCTTGCCTTTGTAACCTCGGTCATTATGGATTTCTCATGTTTGGCATATCCCTTGACTGTTTCAACAAGATTTGGAATCAAATCAGCCCTTCTTTTCAGCTGAACATCAATCTGTGAAAGGGAATTATCTATCCTGTTTCCAAGAACAACAAGCCTGTTAAAGTAATAAAGAAAGATCAGGACAACAACTGCAATTACCCCTATTAACCACCATGCTATCATAAGACAATAAGAAAAAAATCATTTATAAAGTTAATGATAAATGTTCCCGCAGGAACAATTTTATAAACAAATTCTTCCTGAAATATTCATGAAAAAAGAGGAGGAAAAAAACAGGGAATTCATAAGATGGTTTTCCGGCATACACAAAGAAGATGTCCCTGTTGTCGGCGGCAAAGGAGCAAACCTCGGCGAAATGTACAACATCAAGATTCCGGTGCCTCCCGGATTTGTCATAACAACCAATGCCTATGAATATCTTCTTGAAAAATCAGGATTGAATGAAGAAATAAAAAAGATTCTGTCAGGCTTGGATTATGAGAATACAAGGGAGCTTGAGGAAAGGACAAAAAAGATAAGGGGGCTTATTGAAAATGCAAAAATTCCCAATGATTTAAGGGAAGAGATAATAGAATCTTATGAGAATCTTAATGTAAGCGAAAAAGATTTGGAAAAGGGGGCATTGAAAGTTCTGGAAAAGAGCGAGCCCATCTATGTGGCTGTCCGTTCAAGTGCAACTGCTGAAGATTTGGCTGATGCAAGTTTTGCGGGACAGCAGGATTCATTTGTGAATGTCCGCGGAAATGAAGAGCTTTTGGAAAATGTAAAAAAATGCTTTGCGTCGCTTTATACGGCAAGAGCAACATATTACAGGAATAAAAAGAAATTCACTAAAGAAGCGCGTCTTGCTGCAGTAGTCCAAAGAATGGTTAATTCAGACAAATCAGGAGTTATTTTTTCCCAAAACCCGCAATTCAAGGATGACAATCTGATAATTGAAGCTGTATGGGGGCTTGGCGAGGGAATTGTATCCGGAAAAATAACACCGGACAGATATACTCTTTCAAGAAAAGATTTCAAAATTGTTGATGAATTCATTCCTGAAAAGAAAATTGCAATTGTGCGGGGAAAAGAAAAAAGAGAGGAGACGATAAGAATCCCTGAAAGTAAATCAAAATCCAAGGTTCTGAATAATTCAGAAATATTAAGGCTGGCTGAACTGGCAATGAGGCTGGAAAAGCATTACAAGCATCCGCAGGATATAGAATTTGCAATTGAGAAAGAAGGAATTTATATTGTCCAGACAAGAGCAGTAACAACCATAGGATTGCGTGTTGAAAAAGGCGCAACAGAATTGAAGGGGGAAGTCCTTCTAAACGGAATTCCGGCATCTCCTGGAATCGGCGCCGGTCCTGTAAAAATAATAAGAAGCCTGCAGGATTTGGAGAAAATAAAGCAGGGGGATATTCTCGTTACTAAAATGACAAATCCCGACATGGTTGTATCAATGCAAAAGTCAGTCGGAATTGTTACAGATGAAGGAGGCATGACAAGCCATGCTGCAATTGTTTCTCGTGAAATGGGGATACCGGCTGTTGTTGGAACAGAAAATGCAACAAGAAAGCTTGCAGAAAATGAAATCGTGACAGTTGATGGCTCAAACGGAAAAGTTTTCAAAGGAAAAGTTGCGGAGAGTGCAAAAAAGGAAATCAGGAAAGTTGAAGCAAAGACAAAAACGCACCTGAAATTAATAGTTGACTTGCCAAGTTTTGCAGAAAGGGCTTCTGAGACAGGAATAAAGAGCATAGGTCTGACAAGAATGGAAGGGATTATCGCGGAATCGGGAAAGCATCCTAATTATTTTGTGGAGCATGGAGGAATAAAGGATTATGAGGAAATAATTTACAAAGGAATTTCAAAGATTGCGGAATATTTTGATGAATTGTGGGTAAGAACTTCAGACATAAGAAGTGACGAGTTCCAGGATTTGAAAGGTGCAATAAAAATTGAAGTAAATCCCATGCTGGGGATGCATGGAATAAGATACGGCTTAAAGCATCCTGAAATTCTGGCGGCGGAGCTGAAAGCGCTGAAAAGAGTTTCTGAAAAAGGGAAAAAAATCGGCATCCTTTCTCCCCAGATAATTTCTGTTGATGATGTAAGAGGAATCAAAAAAATATTGAAAGAAATAGGATTCATGAATGCGGACATCGGAGTTATGGTTGAGACTCCTGCAGCAGTGCAGGTTATAAAGGAGCTATGCGAGGAAAAAATAGATTTCATATCTTTCGGAACAAATGACTTGACGCAGTATACTCTTGCAATTGACAGGGGAAATGAAATGGTTCAGGAATTTTATGATGAAATGAATCCTGCTGTTCTTCATCAGCTTGAATATGTTATAAGAATCTGCAAAAAAGAAAATGTGAAAACCAGCATTTGCGGACAGGCGGGAAGCAAAAAAGAAATGGTGAAATTTTTGGTTGAAAAAGGAATTGACAGCATAAGCGTCAATGCAGATGCCGCCGCAGACATTGCAGAGTATATTCATGAGCTGGAAGAGAAAAAATAATTTTATCGCCTCTTTTTTTATTATCAATCAGAGGTGCGGAATCTTGGTTCTGATTGCGAGATGCAGGCGCGAATGAATAATACGGGGTTTTATCATTAGCAATTTTCTTCATATCCATTAACAAATTTTATAAACAATAGATGATTATAAAAAACATGGCAAAAAAGAGGGAAACAAAGCATCATTCCGGCGGGCATAAGGAAGAAAATTTGGGAGCTGGAAGCAGCAGGAGAGAAGGTTCTGAAAGAATGCTGATTGAAAATTTTGTATCTCTTCAGGATGTTATGACTAACCTTTCTGAAAAACTGAATAATCTTGCAAATCAGATGTCAAAACTGCTTGAGCTTTTTGAGCAGTCAGCAAAAACATTCATGGAGAAAGATATGAAAATCGGCGGGGGGGCTGACAAGGATTTAATTTCAAAACTTGACCGTCTTCTTGAGCAAAACAAAATAATTGCGCAGGGAATCACATTGCTTCATGAGGAGCATGCAGCAATGCCGGGAAACATGGGAATGCAGCCTCCGGAAATGCCATTCACTCAGAACATGCCTAATCAGGATGTAAACAGATATCAAAGATCCATATCCTCTTCCAGACAAGATGCAAAAATCCAACCAGGAACTGGACAATAAGCAAATTTTTCTTCTGCTATTTGCAAGAGAATTAATAAAAAACTCCGAAGAAGGGCTGCTTCAGTTAAAGAGAATTCTGGACAAGGGAGGGGAAAAACAAATTGCGGAAGAAGAAAAACCTGTTGAGCCGGAAATAAAAACAGAGGATGCATTTCCGATGATAAAATCAATTCTTTCACAAGCCCCGAAAATAGCAATAAATGGGGAATTTGCAGCTGTAAAACCGGTTAATATTGAACCTGCAAGAAGGGAGATTTCAAATGAAAATGTAATGCCTTATCCTGTTCTAAGAATTCCGGAGCCAAAACTTCCGGAAGAATTTAATTATTTAAGGCCTGTTGCCAGCACAAAAGAAATTGAACTTGGAAAATTAAATCCTCTTATAAATGATCCTGCAGTAAGGAAGATAGAATGCGATGGCCCTAACAAGACAGTGATAGTATCGGGCTCCATGGGCAGAAAGCCCTCTTCCATAATACTCTCAAATTCCGAAGTGGAGGAGATTGTTGAAAGATTTTCAAAAGCATCCAGAATTCCGGCAGATGTCGGAATTTACAAAGTTGTTGTCGGCAATCTGGTTTTCTCAGCAATAATATCGGACATAGTTCCTTCAAGATTTGTCATAACAAAAATATCGCCGACCGTTAGAATGAATTTCAAGCCTCTTCCTCCCGCAATTCCGCCCGCGGTAAAGATGAGTTATTCAAATTATATAACGCCTCTTTTAGAAAAATGATTATGCGGCAAACAGCGTCAGAAATTTCCTGAAACCGCAATAAATCCAATTATTTATTTGCAGAAGTTGAATTCAGATAAGATGCAAATTGGCTGCATAACTGCGGAGGAATTAAAGTCAAAGTCTGGTTTCCCACAGGAATCTGCACATAGCCATTTTGCTGTACCTGTGACAAAACTGCATTCAAAGTGTAAAGGGAACCCTGCTTCTGCAGGTTAATAGCATAGCCATTAAGGCTAGGCCTCAGGATAAAGATATAAGCCAAAATCAAAGCAAGGATTATAATAATTCCTGTAAGAAAAATCACTAATTTTTTTCTGTTATGCCTCATATTTTCCATACATTGAATATATTTATAATGTATTTAAATATTTCTCTGATATGAAAGATGAGATTACAAAGGAAAAGCTTGGGAAATATTTTGCATTGACATCAAAGGCTCTCGATGAAATAAAAAAGAATATAGTGAAAAAGAAAAGCAAAGAGGCAAAGGAAATAATTGAGATGGCTTCAAATTATTTTTCAGATGCAGGACACTTTGAAGGAAAAGGCGATTTTGTAAATGCTTTTGCAGCGCTGAATTATGCGCATGGATGGATAGACTCCGGCGTGCGTCTTGGAATTTTTGATGTGCATGATGATAAATTATTTACTGTAAAATAATTCTATCCCTTTACAATTGTTCCTGTAAATTTCCTGTTGTTAAGAAGATTGTCAAAATTCTTCAGGTTTTTTCCGAGTATGTATGCTGTTATTTTATTTTTCATAATCATTTCTGAAGCTGTCTGATCTATCACGAAATGCTGTCCAGGGGAGAATTTTTCCCGATGAGACATCGTATACAGGCCCTTCCATGAGATTTCAGGGATAAATTTTGCATCCTTGTATTTTTTCGGGTTTTTGTCATGCAATCCGGAGACATTTGTGAGATTGATAAAATCAGTCCTGAAATATTTTGCAATTTCCACTGCTGTGGAATCAGATGTCTGATGAGGTTCATATTCCAGGGCTCCGCAGAAAATAATGCCGAATTTTTTTGCGTAATTTTTCAATTCCGCGAGAGTATGGGGGATTCCCCTTTCCTGATTCTGCCCGAAGAAATAACTCATGAAGCGCGCATTCATTCTCGTTGCAGAAATTCCGGCAAAGCTTTGGAAAGAATCATTCATGCCTATGCCTTTCAATGCATTAATGTATTTTCTTGCAATGCTTCCGCCCCCGCAAACGATTATGAACTGATATTTCCCTGAATTCTTCAGGATTATTCGTCGGAAATTCTTCAGAAATTTAACATCTATTTCATCGGGAATTATCAGGCTTCCTCCAAGGCTGAGAACAACCATCTTTTTCATCAATAATGAAGGGGGAAATTATTTATAAATTATTCCCGCAGGTATAAAGCCTTATCCGAAATATTTGCTGGCATTGTCAGAATCAGCGCCTTTCTGTTCTTTTTTCAGCCTGTCAAAAAGAGAAAGCAGTTCTCTTTTTATTTCCAGCCAGGAGTCATAAACTTTTTTTATAAATTCCGCATCTTTCTTTTCTGAGGATTCAATATCCAGTTTAATCAGCTCCATTTCGATATCCGCCAATTTGTCATATATCTCCCCAAGTTTTTTCTTGTCATCGGGGGTTATTGACTTCAAAATTGAAAAAATAAATATCGGCGCATTAACAGGGTTTATGATTGTTTCGATGAAGCGGATATAATTGTAAATCTTATCAGAGATAAATCTTCTTATCTCTTTTGTCAGAACTTCTGTTTCAGACTCTGCAATTTTTTCTATTGAAAATTCGCGGTTCAATTCTTCAAAGCCGGGAAGGCCGTATTTCTCCTGAAGTTTCCTGAATTCCTGCTTCAGGACGCTTAAATTGTATTCTTTTGCCATAGCGATAATGTGATATGTTTGTTTATATTATTTTTGGAAGCCTGTGCTGAGGATTGAACTCAGGACCTCAACATTACCAATGTTGTGCTCTAACCAGCTGAGCTACACAGGCATATCAAAGTCAATAAATCAGCTTTTATAAAATTAAGGTAGATTATCCGGCAGAATTATCTTCTTCTCTGGAACAGTTTCAGGAACAAAAATATTACAAGTGTGATAAGGAAAGCAATGCTGATAAACCCGAACCCGAGCATGAATATGAAGAATAAACTGTTAAAGACTCCTGCTGGAAAAACCCAAATAGAAAGAGCCAGAGATACAAGGAAAAGTGCGAAAAATATGAGAAGATTTGTAAATACAATTTTCACATTCTTTGATACACTTCTTGATGGAGAAACTGATTGTCTTGCCCTTCGCACTTTTCTATGCGAAGCCTTTCTCCCTCTTTTTTTTGGCATATTTTATATAAGTGAAAACCCTATTTAAATCTTGCTAATTTTTTGACAAATTTACGCCGCTAAGTGATGAATTATTCACGCCCCAGTCCATTTTAATGGCATTTGAGCTGAGCACTTTCACATTTGAAAAAATTGAAGAAAGCCAGGAGAAATAAATCCCGCCTGCCTCTTTTATTCCATCGACTGAACTCAAGTCCAAACTTTTTCCGCTGAATACCGCTGTAAAACTGAAATAAGTAAAGAGAAGAAGACAGATAAGGAATACTGCAAGAATTCTGTGCCTGAATCTCTTCAATTCCAGAATTACCCAGATAGCAGCTATAATCAGTATGATGCCTATGAGAGTTATGGTTAAATTCATTATGCAAAACTCCTTGTCCTGAAAGGACTCAGCGGGACTTCCTGTCGATGCCTGTTTTGTATCTGTGTTGAACTTTGTTCAATCATTATGCAAAACCCTCTATTTTCATAAAGAGAAATGGAAGAGAAACTATAAAAATATATCGCACTAATAGATTGAATGGAAAAATTTTATGTTACAACGCCGATTTATTACCCTAATGACATTCCTCATATAGGGCATGCATATACAACAATAGCGGCGGATATAGTTTCAAGATGGAATAAGCTTCATGGAAAAAAAGTCTTTTTCCTTACAGGAACGGACGAGCATGGAAAAAAAATAGAAATGGCTGCAAAAGAAAAAGGAAAAACTCCCCAGCAATTTGTGGATGAATTAATTCCGCATTTCAAAGAAGCCTGGAAAAAATTAAATGTGAAATATGATTATTTCATCAGGACAACTGATTCGGAACATGAAAAAGTTGTGAAAGACATTCTCCAGAAAGTTTTTGACAGGCATGAAATTTATCTTGGAGAATACGAAGGATTATATTGCACAGCCTGCGAAGCATATTATACAGAAAAAGATTTGATAAATGGCTGCTGTCCCATTCATAAAAAACCCGTGGAGAGATTAAAAGAACCAAGTTATTTTTTTGCATTAAGCAAATACAGAGACAGGTTGCTGGAATTATACAAGAAGAATCCTGAATTTATTTCCCCGGCTTTCAGAAGAAATGAAATAATAAACAGAGTAAAGGAAGGGCTTCAGGATTTGAGCATTTCAAGAACAAGTTTTGACTGGGGAATAAAATTGCCTTTCAACAAGCAACATATAACTTATGTATGGTTTGATGCCCTGATAAATTATTATTCTGCAACAAGGTTGAAAGGAAAAAGTCGGTTCTGGCCCGCTGACCTGCATCTGATAGGAAAGGACATAATCTGGTTTCATGCAGTCTATTGGCCTGCTATATTGATGTCTGCCGGAATAAAACTGCCGAAGAAGATTTTTGCTCATGGCTGGTGGACATTCAACAACGAAAAGATATCAAAATCCCATGGAAAAGTAATCAACATAAATGAATTAATTTCAATAGCAGGAGTTGATTCGGCAAGGTATTTCCTTTTCAGGAATACTGTCTTTGGGGAGGACGGGGATTTTTCAAAGACAGCATTGATTGAAAGGCATAATAATGAGCTGGCTGATAAATTGGGAAATCTTGTAAGAAGAGTTGCAAGCCTTGCTGAAAAATATGGCTTGAAAAAAGCAAAAAACAATCTTTTGAAAAAATTAAAAATTAAGCAAATAGAAGAAAAGATAAACAATCTGGAATTTGACAAGGCATTAAGCCTTATTTTTGAGTTTATAGACATCTGCAATACTTATGTCCAGGATAAAAAGCCCTGGGAAACTCATAACTCCAAGGTGTTATATGAACTTGCGGATTCAATAAAAGCAATCGCAATTCTCCTCTCGCCTTTCATTCCTTCAACAAGCGAAAAAATTGCAAAGCAATTCCGCTTCAAAATAGCATATAAGGGAATTAAAGAGCCGCTGAAAATTGGAAAAATTCAAAAAGGGGAAATTCTTTTCAGCAAGATAGAATAAAATGGCAGAAGGAATTGTTGATTTTAAGGACTGGGAAAAACTTGATTTGAGGGTCGGGAAAATAATGAAAGCAGAGGATATAGAAGGCGCTGACAAGCTTTACAAGCTGACAGTTGATTTGGGGAAAGAAATAGGAAAGAGAACTGTCTGCGCAGGATTGAAAACCCATTATTCAAAAGAGGATTTGAAAAACAAGAAAATAATTCTGTTCGTAAATCTTGCTCCGAGAAAGCTGAAAGGAATTGAAAGCCAGGGCATGGTTCTCGCAGCAGTTTCCCGCGATGAAAAAGATGTTATTCTTCTTGCGCCTGAAGAGGACATTGAAGTCGGAAGCAAGGTTAGATAATCCGGTTTTTAATAATCCTGCTAACTCAGAAAAAAATAGTTAATAGTCACAAAAACGCTGAAGAAATATAATTGAAATCGCTCGCTTTTTAACATCTTTTTTGGGGGTGGGGGGAATTTATCTTCCTCTTATCTTGTTAAAAATTCTTTTGAAGAAATTTTCCCTGTCTGCCCGGGAGTCATATTCAATGCCTATGATTTTCGCGGCAATTTCCTTGTAAGCCCTTGCAGGATCGCTCTGAGGATATGCATTAACAACAGCATCGCGGAGATTCAGGGAGCGCTTCACATCAGGATGCTCCGGAACCATTCCCAATATGGGAACTTCAAGCATATCTTTTACTGTTTCAGGCTGCATTTCTATATCATCCCTGTTCACTCTTGTAACAATTGTCCCTAAAACCGGAATTCCCATCTGCTCTGCAAGTTTTATTGTCTTCAAAGCATCAGTTATTGCGGCAATTTCAGGATTGGTTACAACAATAAGCTGGTCAGCCATTTTCATGACAGAAGTTGCCTCATTTCCAAGCCCCGCAGAACTGTCCACGATTATATAATCAGATATTTTCTTGAATTCATTCCTGAAGTCAGATATCCTCTCAGGTTTTATTTTTCTCAGTTCTCTCACAGAAAGAGAAGAAGGCATTATTTTCATGCCAGAATCATGCTCGTAAACTGCTTCATAAGGCTCTGCTTTTCTTGTGAGAACATGGTTGAGATTTACAGGAACTTCAGGGGAATTAAGATGAACGCCGACATTCGGGGTAGTAAGATTGGCATCAATCACAAGAACATCCTGCCCGAAATGATTTATGGCAGCGCCGAGATTTATTGCTGTTGTTGTTTTTCCAACACCGCCTTTTCCGGAGGTTATGACAATAATTTTTTTCATTTTGCTTCATTATCGTAGATATCGTGCGGTTCTATGATGATAGAAATTGTTTGGTTATACTTATAAACTTTTCCAGCATACTTGCATAAGTTTTCAATCTGTCGAGATTTATGTCAACTTCTTCCCCCCTGTAATTGACGCGGAGCGTGACGTTTTTCCTGAATTCGCCGATTCTGTCTTTTCGCAAATCCTCAAGTTTTCTCAGCATTTCATAAACTTCTATTACATCAAGAAAATCCTTGTTTTTCTTAAATAGCTTCTTCACTTCTTCCATCTTTCCAAGAGGGCTTGAAGGAATGGATGAAATTTTTTTTCTGGTTTTAGCATGCTTAAGAATTTCTTCAATGCTTGTCTCAATCATTCTTCTCCATCTTAAAAGAAGATTTACAATTACATCGCAGGTTTTGGTATATTTCAGACTGACATAAAGAAGATGGTCTGCCCTGATTTTTTCCTGTATAATTTCCTCCATAAAAATTTCCGGTCCTGTATGTGGTTGAATCTTAAGTCTCCTATTTTTCTAGAAAGGTATTAACCTCGCTGAATTGTTCCGCAAAAGAACTATGTTTTAACAGCATATCCTAGTATTTATATTTTCCTATAAAATACTATCACGCAATAGTAAAAGTCAAAGCAGAATATTTGCCTGTTTTTCACTCTAGAGAACAAATCTCCCATCTTTGTAAATAATTTTCTTCTGCCCGTTCATTAGATGAGCAGTCACTTCCCTGTTTTCAGTTGAAATAATGTCCGTATGAATTGCTGATTCATTGTATCCCATCTCTTTCCATTGTTTTTTGGATAATTTTGATGCATCGCCCGGATAAGAATCCTTGTATGCTTCTCCGAGCGCAATATGAAAGTTCCCGTAATTTCCGCCAAAATTCTCATCAAACAAGGTTTCTGCCATGAATTTGTCAATTCTGGAAAATCTTCTGTCAGTAAGAGAGAACTCCCCTATCATGTCAGCCCCTTCTACATTAATCATTTCCTTCAAAACTTCCTCCCCTTTTTCAGCAGAAGCTTTCACGACTTTTCCGCCTTTAAACTCAAGATAAACATTTTTTATGAGATTTCCGTGCCTGTATAAAGGCTGGTCAAATTTGGCATAACCTTCTGTTTTTCTGCAGTCAGGAGAAATAAAAAGTTCAAAGCTTGGTATGTTTCTTCCGCTTCCGCCCATCCATTTTCTGTTTTTTCCTATTCCGGCAAAAAGATGGGTTTTTCCTGATTTGATTTCAAGTTTTTCAATGTCAAGGGAATCCAGTTTGTCTTTCAGATTCTCAATTTCAGAGAAAGCCTGCTTCCATCTTTCAACAGGGTTTTTTTCATCAAGGTAGCATGCTTTTATTATCTGATTCCAGCATTCCTCAAGGCTCAGTCCTGCTTCTTTTGCCATTGCAGGAGTTGCATACATTGCCAGAGTCCATGTCAATTTTCCGCTTGTTTCCTTGTCTCTTCTCCAATCAAGATAGGGCTTGAACGCTTTTGTGTTTTCCATTATTTTTTTAGGTTCTATTCCTTCCAGTTCATGCTTGTTTGTTTCTGCAATTATTGTCAGAAAATGATTCACCTGCTCAACTCTTCCTTTAAGATATTTGTCAGGAAAAAATCTCAACTGCTCTTCATTTGCCAATTCAAAAAATTCCCTTTGCATTCCATCAGGAAGATAATGAACTAAAGGGTTGGCTCCTGCCTTGAGAACAGCTCTTCTCAAATGAATTAAGAGAGGCTTTGCGCATTCAGGCACCTGCAGGATGACAACTTCTCCGCGTTTTATTCCATTGCCGCTGTTTAATGCAAAGTTCACAAGAACATCGGCGTATTTTTCAAGTATTTCTTCAGATGGTTGATATTTTTCTTCCATAATCCCTTATGGGATAGTTCAGTTTGAGTATTTATTAGTTTTGTTAATGAAAAATCCTATGATAATCTGCGCGTTATAACCTCGCGAGACTATATTAGTTTCTTTCAGGAAGCCTGCATCTTTAGTTTCTTTTTAGAAAGAAAGAGTGGCAAGAGGTGATATCTTTTATTCGCTCAACTTTAATATTGCCTCAGCCAAATCGCCTGTTTCTTCAAGCGCTTCCCGCGCTGCTTTCTCAGAACAGCCGGTTTTTTCTATTATCGTCTTTATATCGTTTTCAGAAAAATCTTCCTCCCCGCTTTCTTCAGAAACATCACCTGAAATCTGGAAGCTCTCATTCCCCTGCATTTTTATCCTTGAAACAGATGGATTTTCAATGATAATCTTCCCGCCTTCTGATTTCTCAATTATAACTCTTGAAGCGGGAATCTCGGCCTGGGCTATTCCCATTTGCCTCATGACAGCCTGCATTTTCTTTGGGTCAATATTCGGGAACATGAATTTATCTCATTAAGCAGGTTAAAAAATCTTTTTATTCCAAATAACAAATTCTAAATCTTGATAAACAATCCAAGGGCGACTCTGAAAGCCACGATAAGGATAAGAAAAGCCATGACATGAGCCGGTTTAAGGTTTATGAAACTGGAATATTCTTCCTTAAACTTTACAATTCCCCCATAACCCGATGCGAGATTGATATTGCTTTCTTCTGCCATGATTTTGTATCGCTTGAAGACTATAAAAATATTGCTGATAGCAAGGTTGCGAATTAGGGCGGGAACAATTTATAAATTCCTCAGGATTCTTTTTTTAATGGACTTTGACTTCAAAAAATCAGAGGAAAAATGGAGAAAATTCTGGGAAAAAGAAAAAATCTACAAATTTAATCCAAAGTCAAAGAATAAGATTTATTCTATAGATACCGCTCCTCCGACTGTTTCAGGAAGAATGCACATAGGGCATGCATGCTCATATGCCCAGCAGGATTTCATTGTAAGATACAAAAGAATGAAGGGATACAACATATTCTATCCCTTCGGAACAGATGATAATGGTTTGCCTACAGAAAGGCTGGTGGAAAAAGTCAGGAATGTCAAGGCAAAAGATATGTCAAGAGAGGCATTCATAAAACTCTGTTTTGAATTTCTGAAAGAAGAATTGCCAAAATTCAGGCAGGATTGGAAAGACATGGGCATGAGCTGTGATTGGGACATTTCCTATTCCACAATAGACGCCCACTCCAGAAGAATTTCGCAGTGGAGTTTTCTGGATTTGCACAAAAAGGGAAGAATGTACAGGAAAGATGCGCCTGCAATGTGGTGCCCTGAATGCAGGACAGGAGTTGCTCAGGTAGAAGTCCAGGACAAGGAAATAGACAGCATGTTCAATGACATCATATTCAAAATGGCAAATGGAGAAAATGTCACGATTGCGACAACACGCCCGGAGCTTCTTCCCGCATGCGTTGCTGTCTTTTATAATCCGCAGGATTCCCGGTATAAGAAACTGAAAGGAAAAAAAGCGCAGGTTCCTTTGTTTAATTTTTCCGTCCCTGTTATGGAAGACAAAAGAGTTGACATGAAGAAAGGAACAGGAATTGTAATGTGCTGTACTTTCGGAGACCAGACAGACATGGAATGGCAGAAAGCTTATAATCTCCCCATAAAAATCGCAATCTCCAGCGATGGAAAAATGACAGATGTTGCAGGAAAATACAGGGATTTGTCCATAAAAGAAGCAAGAAAAAAGATAATTGAAGATTTGAAAAATGAAAATCTTCTCGTGGGGCAAAAACCCATAAAGCACTTTGTCAATGTCCATGAAAGATGCGGAACAGAGATAGAATTTGTAAAAAGCAAGCAGTGGTTTGTGAAGTATCTTGACTTGAAAAAAGATTTGCTCAAATGGGGAAGAGAATTGAAGTGGCATCCGGATTTCATGAGGCACAGATATGAAAACTGGGTTAACGGGTTGCAGTGGGACTGGCTTGTCTCAAATCAGAGATATTTCGGCGTTCCGATTCCTGTATGGTATTGCGAGAAATGCGATGAGGCAATATTTGCAAAAGAAAAACAACTGCCGGTAAATCCTCTTTCAGATAAGCCGCCTGTAAGCAAATGCCAAAAATGCGGTTCAAAAACAATTATTCCGGAAAAAGATGTTTTGAACACGTGGTTTACTTCGTCAATGAGCCCGCAATTGTCAACATGGCTTATGCCTAAAGATATTCAGGGAAAACTATTTCCGATGAGTCTAAGAGGGCATGCGCATGAGATAATAACATTTTGGCTTTTCAATACTCTTCTAAAATCCAGGCTTCATTTCGGAAAAAATCCCTGGAGCGATGCGATGATCTCAGGGTATGTTACTCTTGAAGGGGAAAAGATGTCAAAATCAAAGGGCAACATAATAAATCCGCAGGATGTCATGGGAAAATATGGAAGCGATGCAATAAGATACTGGGCTGCCTCTGCAAAATTGGGGATGGATTTTGACTATCAGGAAAAAGAAGTCATTACAGGAAAAAAATTCATCACAAAACTGCTGAATGCATCAAATTTTATTTTCATGAATCTCAGGGATTACAAGCCAAAAAAGACAGAGCTTCTTGAAACAGACAGGATTTTCCTGGGAAAATTAAATGAATTGATGGAAAACTCAACCAAGAGCTTTGAAAATTATGAGTATTACAAAGCAAGATTCGAGCTGGATAATTTTTTCTGGAAAATATTCTGCGATAATTATCTTGAAATCGTGAAAAAAAGAATTTATAACGGAAGTGAAAAAGAAAGGGAATCGGCATGCTTCGCGCTCTACACTATTCTGCTCTCTCTCCTGAAGATGTTTGCCCCGATAACTCCTTTCATAACAGAAGAAATTTACCAGAATTATTTCAAAAAGAATGAAAAGGAAAAAAGCATCCATGTATCGCAATGGCCTGAAAAACTGGAAATAATTTCCAAAAAAGACGATGAAAAGAGATTGAACCTTCTCCTTGGAATCATCTCGCAAGTCAGGCAGGAAAAGACAAAGGCAAACAAGCCCATGAATGCAGAAATAATTCTTCATCTTGAACCGGACAGAAAGAAAATTCTTGGCAAAATGATTGATGATTTGAAGAACGTCACAAATTCTCTTGAAATAAGAGATGGTGATTTTAGAGTGGAATTCAACTAATTTATAAATCTTCCAATGGTATTTTTTCTATGACAGCAACAAAAGCTGAAATAAAAGAACTCGTTGAAGA
The DNA here is from genome assembly GCA_035506395.1 of Candidatus Omnitrophota bacterium. Lineage (GTDB taxonomy): Archaea > Nanobdellota > Nanobdellia > Pacearchaeales > GW2011-AR1 > JAKLIN01. The sequence continues at coordinate 294 of DATJPO010000009.1, read as the reverse complement.
GCTTGAAAAATACAAGGGAAAGCATACGGAATTGATAACAGTGTATATCCCTGCAGGCTATGATACCATTTCTGCACAGAAACAGCTTGAAGCTGAAAAATCAACTGCAAAAAATATCAAATCAACTACAACAAGAAATAATGTCATAGATGCTCTTGAAAAAATAATAAGAGAACTAAAAAACGGAAGGCATCAGCCTGTAAATGGCTTGGCTCTTTTTTGCGGGAACATTTCCCCTGTGGAAGGTGTTCAGGATTTGCATTTTTGGTCTGTTGAGCCGCCTCATCCTCTTAA
>DATJPO010000008.1:0-7935 GCA_035506395.1 Candidatus Omnitrophota bacterium | reverse complement strand
TGCTTATGGAACTGGAAAAACTATTCTTAAAAAAAGAAGAGCTTCCAATTTTGCATCACAGCTGTTTTGAAATTCCAATTCATCCTTACCTTTTGAATCCTGTAATTACCATAAGCCGGGCTTTGCCGCATCTTATTTTCTCAAAAGTTGCTGATGACTGGTATCAGGAGCTGATGAAACTGGCAGAAAATGAGAAAGAAGAAGATAAAAAATGGATGAAAGAAGTTTTTCTTAAAACACCTCCAAAAGTCATTGAAAGATTCGGGCATCAGGAAATAGAAGGCTTATCATGGGAAGATATGGTTTCATATAAAGAAAATGGGCTTGTCACAGGATTCTCGATAAGCAGAAATTCGGGCGGAACCCTTTATTTTAACAGAGGAGACATAAACTGCGAGGATGTTATTCCCGGTAAAATGATGGCTTTTTCCGGGGAAAAGGCGAGAGAATTTGAATCAAGAAGAGTTGAAGACTATTCTCTTGCATTAATATACTCGCAGCATAATGTAGATTCTCTGCCCGGAGCTTTATTTTTAAGGAACTGGGCCATTACTTATATGAATGAAGTTTTCAGCCATGTTTTTGCAGATAAAGAATAGAAAAACCAAAGATTTTTAAACCAAATTTTGATATCTTTTATTATCTTGCAGTTAATAATAATTAAACAAAAGATTTTTAAACCCTAAAAAATCCGATGCACATCCTCCAGCCTAAACACACAAAACTCAGCCAAAAAGAGATTGATGAACTTCTATCCAGATTAAATGTCGCAAAAGCCCAGTTGCCCAAGATTCTTTCAACAGACCCTGCATTGCCGGAAGGCTGTGCTGTTGGAGATGTAATAAAAATTGAAAGAAAAGACGGAGACAGGCATGAAATTTATTTCAGGGTGGTTGTATAAAAATGGAAAAGAATAATCATCTTATTGTAAAAAAATATCTTCAGGAGCACTCTCTTGTTGCATCAAATATTACATCCTACAACGACTTCATTGACAGGAGAATGCAGGAAATTGCCGACGAGATTTCAAAATCAATTGAAAAAAATGAATTCGACATTTCCCTCGGAAGAATAAAAGTCGGAAGGCCCAATATAATTGAAGCTGACGGAAGCTCCGCATTAATCATGCCTTATGAAGCGCGCCTGAGAAACCTGACTTATTCTGCACCAATCTATGTTGAACTGACTGTAAAGCACGAGGATCAGATTGACTCGGAGACAGTTGAAATCGGAAGAATTCCGGTTATGGTAAAGAGCAATATCTGCAATACAAATGGATTGGGAGAAGAAGATTTGATAAAGAATTATGAGGACCCAAGAGACCCCGGCGGATATTTCATAATCAACGGAAATGAAAGAGTCATGGTAATGGCAGAGGATTTGGCGGAAAACCAGCCATTCATTGAGACAGACAAAAACGGCAATCTTACATTAAGATTATTTTCTTTGCGTGGAACTTACAGAATTCCCGCAACAATTTCAGAGGGAAAAGAGGGAATAATAAACACCTCTTTCAGCAGATTCAGGGATATACCCGCAATTGTTCTTCTGAAATCACTTGGACTTGTAAAAGAATCCGACATTGCAAAATACATCGGCGTTGAAACAGATGATTTAATCGTCAATCTCTATGAGTATGTTGCCCTTGCAAACAAGGAAGATGCAATGATGAATATTGCGGAAAAAACAGGATTGCAGGGAACAAAAAAAGAAATTCTTGACAGGGTAAAACAGAGAATTGATTCTTTCCTTTTCCCTCATATAGGACAGGACAAAGAAGACAGAATGAAGAAAGCTGTAACGCTCTGCAAACTCATAAAACAATTCCTGATTGCAAAAGGAAATCCAACTTTAAGGACATACAAGGACCATTATGCAAACAAAAGAGTAAGGCTTTCAGGAGACTTGCTTGCGAGCCTTTTCAGGGTAAATCTGGGAATTTTAATAAGAGATATTCAATATTCGCTGCAAAAGTCCCTCAAAAGAAAAAAATTCTCCTCGTTAAAAGTAATTTCAAAATCAACTTTATTCTCGCACAGAGTTGAATCTGCAATTGCAACAGGAAGCTGGGTTGGCGAAAGAAGCGGAATAACGCAGAACATGGACAAGACAAATTATCTTGCTATTATTTCACAGCTGCAGAGAGTTTCTTCCATGCTTCCAAGCGAACAGGAAAACTTCATGGCAAGAACTTTGGATCCCACCCATTATGGAAGATTCTGCCCTATTGAAACTCCTGAAGGAACTGAAATCGGGCTGAGAAAAAATCTCGCAATCCTCAGCAGAGTTTCAACAAGAGTCAACATGGATGAAGCTGCATTCATAAAAGAACTTGAAAAAGAAGGTCTGAACATTGAAGAAACAGAAGGAACAGAAGTTTTCTTCAACGGAGTATTCATCGGAAACATAAAGAATGCAAAGGAATTCATAAGAACCCTAAAAGAAAGAAGAAGAGCCGGAAAACTTCCTCTCGAGATGAATTTCAGGGATTATTCTGATTTCAATACAGTCATTATTTCAACAGAACCGGGAAGAGTTCTTCGCCCATTGATAGTTGTTGAAAACGGAATTTCAAAATTAACTGATGAATACATGATAAGAGTCGAACAGGGCGAATTGAAATGGGAAGATTTGACTGCAAAAGGAATAATAGAATATCTTGACGCTGCTGAAGAAGAAAATGCTCTTGTTGCCCTGAAGAAGGAAGACTTAATGCCCGAGCACACTCACATGGAAGTTGACCCTATTGAAGTTCTCGGAGTAATCACAAGCGTTTTGCCTTATGCAAACCATAATTCCTGCGCTAAGCTGATAAAAGGAAGCAAGGGATACAAGCAGGCATTGGGAATTTATGCTGCAAATTATCTCGCAAGAATAGACACGGATGTTTCTGTTCTTCAGTATCCGCAAAAGCCCATTGTAAGAAGTTTTGTTTATGATACTTTAAGCACTTATCCTGCGGGACAGAATCTTGTTGTTGCAATCATGACTGCTGACGGATATAACATGGAAGATGCACTTGTCCTGAACAAGGGAAGCATTGACAGGGGAATGGGAAGAAGCTTTTTCTTCAGGCCTTACTCCGCAGTTGAGATGAATTATTCAGGGGGATTAAAAGATGAAATTGCAATACCTGAAAAAGACACATCAGGATACAGGATGGAATCAAGCTACAAGCTTTTGGAAAATGACGGAATAGCCGACCCTGAAGCTGATTCTGAAGAGGGAGATGTATTAATCGGAAAAACTTCCCCTCCAAAATTCCTTTCAGAAGCAAAGGAAATTTCAATCAAAACAAAAAAAGAATCTTCGGTCACTATGAGGCAGGAAGAGAGAGGAACCGTTGAATCTGTTTTCATAACAGAAGATGGTGAAGGAAACAAGATTGTTCAGGTTAAAACCAGAGACAACAGGATTCCGGAACTTGGAGACAAATTCTCAGCGCCATCAGGACAAAAAGGAGTTATCGGAGCAATTATTCCGGAGGAAGATATTCCATTCACATCAAGGGGAATAAGGCCTGACATAATATTCAATCCCCACAGCCTCCCAAGCAGAATGACTGTCGGTTATCTTCTGGAAATTCTTGCAGGAAAAGTCGGATGCATCAGAGGAGAAACTGTTGACGGAACTCCATTCTCAGGAGAGAGCAAAGAAGAACTTGAGGCACAGCTGAAAAACATGGGATTCAGATTTGACGGAAAAGAAACAATGTACAACGGAATTACAGGAAAGAGATTTGAAACAAAGATTTTCGTAGGAGATTTGTATTACCTTAAATTGAAGAGAATGGTAAAGGGGCTTATTCATGCGAGAGCTTCAGGAAAAATCGCACTCCTTACAAGACAGCCTGTTGAAGGAAGAAGCAAGGGAGGGGCATTAAGGCTGGGAGAAATGGAACAGCAGGCATTAGTTGCACATGGCGCTTCATTATTGCTGAAAGAAAGATATGACTCTGATAAAATAGTTTTGAACATATGCACAAGATGCGGTTCAATTGCAATTGAAGATAATATAAGAAACAAAATTGTCTGCCCTATCTGCGGGAGCGAGGAAGCAGAGCCTGTTGAAGTTTCATATGCATTCAAACTTCTCCTTGAAGAACTTCAGGGATTGCACATTCATACTAAATTCAGCCTTAAGAACAAATACGAATAAAATGCCAACAACATTGGATTTGAGCAGCAGAACATATCAGGGAGTAATTGATTATCTTAAAAGCATATCTGATGATGGCAGGGCAAATGAAATGGGCAGAGTATACCAAATAAAAAGAACAGAAGGAAGAGGAATCGTCATAGTATGCCCAGAGACACAGAAAGTTTTACTTGAAGACAGCGTCGATTACTTCACTAAACAGCATATCTTAGGGGTTGCAAATAAACAAGCCAGAGGAGTTTCATTATAATGGCACAACAAATCGTAAGAAAAAAAATTGACGAGATAAAATTCAGCTTATTCAGTCCTGAAGAGATTAAAAAAATCTCTGCTGCAAAAATCGTAACGCCCGAGCTTTATGATATTGACGGATATCCTGTTGATGGGGGATTAATGGATTTGAGATTGGGAGCAATAGACCCCGGTGTCAGATGCAGAACCTGCGGGGGAAGGCTGAAAGAATGCCTTGGACATCCCGGACGAATTGAACTTGCAAGAGCTGTCATTCATCTGAAATATGTTCCTCTGATTGAAATGGGATTGAGATGCTTCTGCCACAAATGCGGAAAACTTCTTATTGACGAGAAGAACATGAAGAAATATTCGCAAAGCGAAAGGGCGAAAAAAGCAAAGGACGTGAAGAAATGCCCATACTGCAATGCAGACCATGAAAAAATCAAGACAGACAAGCCAACAAGCTTCTTTGCAGGAAAGAAAAGACTCTTCCCGACAGCCATAAGAGAAATTCTTGAAAATATTCCAAATGAAGAACTGAAAAAAATCGGGGTTGATCCTGCAAGTTCAAGACCTGAATGGGCAATTCTGACAAATCTTCTTGTTCCTCCTGTTACTGTCCGCCCTTCAATTATTCTTGAAAGCGGAGAAAGAAGCGAGGACGATTTGACGCACAAACTTTCCGATATTATAAGAGCAAACCAAAGGCTTTGGGAAAACCTGAATGCCGGCGCGCCCGAAGTTATCATTGAGGATTTATGGGACTTGCTTCAGTTCCACGTAACAACTTTCTTTGACAATACTGTTTCGCGAATTCCGCCTGCAAGGCACAGAAGCGGACAGCCTCTTAAGACCATAACGGAAAGAATAAGAGGAAAAGAAGGAAGAATCAGAAAAAATCTGGCAGGAAAAAGAGTAAATTATTCTGCAAGAACTGTTCTTTCGCCTGACCCTTACATTGACATAAATGAAGTCGGAGTTCCTTATGACATTGCAAAGGTAATAACTGTCTCTGAAACTGTAAATGATTTGAATATTGATAGCCTGAAAAAACTCATAGAAAAAGGCGGGGAATATCCCGGAGCAAATTATGTCATCAGGCCAGACGGAAAAAGAAAGAAGATCACCCCAGAACTCAAGGAAGAAATAATAAATGAAATAATTCCCGGATACAAGGTTGAAAGGCATTTGCGGGACGGGGACATTGTTCTTTTCAACAGACATCCAAGTCTGCACAAGGGAAGCCTCATGGCTCATTTTGTAAGAGTTTTGCCGGGAAGAACTTTCAGATTGCATCCTGCTGCAACAACACCTTATAACGCTGATTTTGACGGAGATGAAACAAATATCCACTCACCTCAGACAGAAGAAGCAAGGGCAGAGGCAAGAATACTTCTTGATGTAAAAAAGAATCTTATTTCTCCAAAGAATAACACAAATGTAATCGGATGCACAGAAGATGCTGTTACGGGAAGCTATCTTCTTGGATTGACAGAAATTTCGAAAGAATTTGCCGATGATATTCTTTACAAATGCGGAATCATAAATGATCATTCAACAAAGAAGATAGCTGGAATAGACGTGTTCTCCCATGTTCTTCCAAAAGAGATAGATTTTGAAAATAATTCCGTAAAAATAAAAGAAGGAAAAGTAATAAAAGGAAAATTAGACAGGACAATTTTCGGCGATGAAGATGGGGAGCTTATAAAAACCCTTGACAAAAAATTAGGCAGGGATGAAACTTTCAGAATAATCAAGAATGCATATTCTCTCGGAACAAGATACCTGACAAACAGGGGTATAACAATCTCTGTCGGAGATTTGGGCGTAAGCGCGAAAGTCCTTGAGGAAAAAGACAAAATAATCAAGAATGCGGAGAAGAAAGCAGAGGAAGTTATAGAGTCTTACAATAACAGGACACTTGAAGTAATTCCGGGAAAGACAAGAGAAGAATCAAGGGAATTGAAAATACTTCAGATTCTCAATGAAGTCCGTTCAAAAATCAGCGAAGTTGTCAGGGAAGAATTCCCTGCAGACAATCCTGTTTCATACATGATAAAATCAGGAAGCGTGGGAAACATAATCAACATAACGCAGATGGCCTGCTCTGTCGGACAGCAGGATTTGGAAGGAAAAAGAATTGACATAGGATTCAACGGCAGGACACTTCCTTTCTTCAAGAAAGGGGATTTGTCGCCAAAAGCAAGAGGATTCATCAACAGCTCATTCATGGAAGGATTAAAGCCCGAAGAATTTTTCTTCCAGGCAATGACAGGGCGTTCATCTCTCATGGATACTGCGCTTAGAACTCCTAAATCAGGTTATTTGTACAGAAGACTTGCAAGCGCCTTGCAGGACTTAAGACAGGAATATGATGGAACAGTAAGAAACAGCAACGGAAACATCATACAGTTTGAATACGGCGGAGACGGATTGGATGTTTCAAAGCTCCATACAGAAGGAAAACTTGAGCCGGGTGAAGCAATAGGAATTGTCACAGCACAATCTTTCGGAGAACCTTCAACGCAAATGGTTTTGAGAACATTCCACTTCGCAGGAGTCTCTGAAATGCAGGTAACACAGGGTTTGCCCCGTTTAATTGAAATTTTTGATGCAAGAAAAAAGCCAACCTCTCCAAAGATGGAAATTTATCTGAGCAAAGATTTCAACAACGAGAAAGATGCAAAAACATTTGCTGAAAAAATAAAGGAAGTCAGAGTTGAGGAAATTTCCTCCGAGATTAAGCTGAATTTCACAGACAAAATAATCGAAATTGTACTGGACAAAGAAAGATTGAGAGCTGTCCATACAACGCCTGAAAAAATAAAAGAAAAGATGAAAGATTTGGGATACAAGGTAAAGGAAAGAGGAGAAGCTATAATTATTGATGCAACTGAATCAAATTTCAGGGAAATCTACCAGCTGAAAGAAAAACTGAAGAGGACAATTATTACAGGAATAAAGAACGTCAGCCAGATACTTATTGTAAAGAGAGGGAAAGATTTTGTAATCATGACTTTGGGGACAAATCTGAAGGAGATAATCGGCATGAAAGAAGTTGATGCTGAAAGAACAATTTCAAATGACCCTTATGAAATTGCAGAAGTTTTCGGAATTGAGGCTGCGGGAAAACTGATAATAAATGAAATTCATGACGTTCTCAGCAATCAGGGCTTGGATATTGATATAAGGCACTTAAAGCTTGTTTCTGATGCGATGACGAATACGGGAGTTGTTTCAGGAGTTACAAGAATGGGAATAATCTCCCAGAAATCTTCGATACTTGCAAGAGCAACTTTCGAGACGCCTGTTAAGCAGTTTGTCAATGCGACAATAAAAGGAAGCAAGGACAGATTAGCAAGCGTTGTTGAAAATATAATCCTCAACCAGCCGGTTCCTGTCGGAACAGGATTGCCCGGATTGTTCGTGAAAGTCACAGGGCCTTTGACGAAAGAGAAGAAAAAAGAATAAAGAGAATATAATGTTGAAGGTTGTTAATGATAAGAACTGACAGCATATTCGCGTTAGCATCTCAAGATAAAA
>DATJPO010000007.1:0-4809 GCA_035506395.1 Candidatus Omnitrophota bacterium | reverse complement strand
TTTACGACATTTTTTTCTTCCATTTTACGATTTAACTCCTGTTAGCTTTCTTGATCTTGCTTCTTCGCTTAAAAACTTCAATAAAGATTTCTGGTCTGGAAATTCTTTTCCTTCTTCTGCTCTAACATATCCATATTTTTTAACGGCATTTTCTAAATCTTTGTCGCTAAGACCCATCTGAGGTTTAAAATCTAACATCATAAGGCTATATACTCCATTCATTTCGACAATTGCAGACTCTGCACTTCTTGAGACGGCATATAGTTTTATCATTTTTTCTTCTCCTTATTCTTCTTTATTTTGCTTTTTGCGATTATTTTTATATGCGTTCTCTTTCTTCTTATGGCTCCGAATCTTCCGTATGGGCGCTCGCCGATGTTTGCAATTGCTTCCGCGATGACAGGCTCTTCAATGTTATTCACATTTGCATTTCCTGCAAGTGTTTTCAGCAATTTTATGAAATATTCTGCCGCATTTTTCGGATATCTTCCAGCCATTATTCCTTTTCCGTGCTTGTGGGGAATTTCTCCTCTCATCGGAACAACTTTTTTCCCTCTTGCAACCTCTTCCAAATCGCTTATTGCACTGCTGATGCTCTTCCCGACGATGAATCGGCATACAGCCCCGCTTGTCTTTGTTGATAAATGCAGGTTAGAGGCATTCACAACAGCTTCTGTTTTTGGCTTTTTAACAACTTTTGGAGTTTCCTTAGCCTGTTCCTTTTTATCTTCGGTTTTCTCTATCTTTTTCTTGTCTTCTTCCATTTTTGTTTCTGCTTTTTGTTTTTCGTTTGTCATTTTTATTTCTTAGCCTGGGCTTTGGAACCCTTTGTTGCTCCAATTCCGGCTGCTCCATGTTTAACTTTTTGCCTTGTCAATGCGAATTCTCCGAGCCTGTGTCCCAGCATGTTCCCTGTTATTTCAATCGGTTCAAATGTTCTTCCATTGTGGATTCCTATTTTCATTCCAACCATTCCCGGAATAATGACGATATCCCTGTTATGTGTCTTTACAGGCTTGTTCTTTGAAATTTTCTTTTTTGCTCTTGCTATAAATTTGTCAATTTCATTGAATTGCCTTAGCACAGCTCTTCTCTGCCTCGATTTCAGATATTTTGCAAATTCTCTCGCATCAAGCAGGCTAAGCTCATCAAGAGTTTTCCCTCTGAATGTAAATGTTTTTTTTGCTACTTCAATTCTGTTATCTGTTTGATGTTTTTGTTCTGTCATTTTATCTTCTCCTTCCTGTTCTTCTTGGCCTCAATGTTCCGACTTTCTTTCCAGGAGGCGCGTTTCTCTTCGCAATCTTGCTCTTAGGCCTCTTTCCTCTTCCTGAACCGAATGGGTGATCAACTGCATTGAACTTGACTGCAGAGGTTCTTGGCCATACTCTTCCGCCTTTTGCTTTTTTGATATAATGCTGTTTTCCTGCTTTTATTATCGGCTTGTCCAGCCTGCCTGCTCCGGCAATAACTCCAACGACTGCCCGGCAGTTTGGATTGAACTCTTTTTCCTTTTTTGAAGGCATTGCAACAAATATTTTTTCTCCTATAATTCTGCTGACTGTCCCGCATGTGCCTCCTGTCTTTATGAAAATTCCGCCGTCGCCTGGCCTTGCTTCTATGCAGTATATGAAAGTCTTTACAGGAATATTGCTGATTTTTAAAATATTTCCGTCTTTAATTTCATTTCCTCCGAAATTAATCTTCTGCCCTTCAATCATTCCTTTGAATGCAGGCATGTAAAAAATTCCGTTTGAATATTTTATTCTTGCAATAGGAGCAGAATGAGCGAGAGAATTTATCAGTTTAAGCACAGTTCCTTCTCCTTCAAGCTGGCTTGGATAACTTAATCTGTATCTGAATGCCTGCCTTCTTACTCTGTATCTGAGGCTTCCGTGCCCTCTTGCCTGCTGTATTATCGTTTTTCCCATTTTATGCCGCTTCTCCGTTTAGCATTTTCATCAAAGTGCATTTTAATTCTTCATCAACAATAGCATGGATTTTATCTTTTGGAATAACAGTGACTGAAATTGATGAATGAGGATGACAGGTTACCTGATTGTTTTTGCCCGCTATAATAACTGCTTCGCTGTCCTGCACGAGTATATAATTTGGATTTGTAGAAGACAACGCATTTCCGAAAAAATGAAATCCATCATGTTCTCCGAGATAAACTGCTGCGAGAACTTCGTCTTTTGGATAAATTTCCACGCCGTAAACCTCTCCTTTTTTTAATTCAGCTCTCATCAGATTAACCCCAATTTCGTTGCCACGTCGATGGCAGGAAATTCTTTTTTTAATTTAATGTAAGCATATTTTTTTCCGTCTCTGCTCATTGTTCTTATTTTGTCAATCTTGACGTCAAAAATTCCTTCCACTTCCTTTTTTATTTCATCTTTTGTAGTCTTCAAATCAGCCTTGAATGTAAGGACATTCTGCGATTCTATGAGCATGACTGCTTTTTCAGTTACAACTGGTTTTATCTGCATAATTTTCTGAGCATCATTATTAGTTCTAGGAGATGCAGAATCTTTGGTTTTGGTCATTTTAGTCTTTCCTCCAATTCTTTTATTGCTTTCTCAGTGTATAATGTAAGTCTTCCCATTTCAAGATTTTGTACATTTAATTCACGCGCTCTTGCTGTTTCAAAGACATTTGAATTTATTTCTTCATTATTTCCCGTAACAATCAATAAGCCTGCGCTTTTCCTGTATTTTCTTCCTCTGAATTTTCCTCTTCCGCTTCTTGTTTTTTTCTTGGGCATTGCGATTTCAAATAAAGTGTTTCCTAAAATTTTCTTCATTGCTGAAATCATTTCTTTTGTTTTTTTGAATTTTAATTCAGAAATTATTAATGGAAGAGCATGCTCTATCTTTTTTCCTTCAAGGCTCTTGTATCTGCTTTTTATTTCTTCAGAGTTTGCAGTTGAGCTTAAAGCTGAAATAAATGCAATTCTCATTTCTTTTTTGTTTATTCGGGAAAAGGTTTGCATTCCTATAACATAAGGAGGATGCGCTCTCAAACCGCCTCTCGCGCCGGGTATTTCAGCAGCTTCCCAGTTGAATTGTTCTCCTCTTCGGGACATGATTTTTCTTGGAACTCTTGAAATTCCTTTTCCGTATCCGCTTCTCCAGACATGCCTTCTGTGCTGGACTTTTCCTCTTGCAGCATGCTGCTTTCCCGCAACAGGCGAAGGTGAATATGGCTGTTTCTTTTTCAAGGATTCAAGAACTTTTGATATCAAGTCTTCTCTTATTCTTGCAGAAAAAAAGCTCGGCATTTCAATTTCTTTTATTTTTTCTCCGTTGTGATTGAATATTGGGGTTTTCATTGTATATAACTCCTTAATCTGCCGGGACCTACAGCCAATGTTGGCAATCTTGTAGTAACTTTTAATCTTCTTGGTAAATCGCTGACATCTTCGCCAAATGCCATTGCGGCATCTCTATCATGTTGATAAGATAACTTTAAAGAATCCATATCTTCCTTTGAGAGGGGATTATCTTGGCTGTATAAATTTAGATATTCTAATCGCCAAATCATCTTAATCACGGCTTCTTCTCCATTTACATATAAACCTGCTCTCATTTTATCTCAACTCCAGAAGCTGGAAATCTTTCTTAGCTTGTTTTTTAGTTTCCCTGAATGAAGGTGTCAGGAGAAGCTGCCTTTTTGCAGGTCCTGGCACAGAGCCCCTTACAAGAACATAATCATTATGAACATCTCCGTAATTTTTCAGATTTTTTATTTCTCTTGTTTTCTCATTGCTGATTTCTACTATTTCATTATTATAAACAACTCTCGTGAACATTCCCATTTGTCCTGCCATAGGTGCAAGGTAAGTAACTCTTAATGGATGCCATGGTCCAAGAGAACCGGGCCTTCTTTGTCCTTTCTCTGATTTGTGGAATTTCAATGAAATTCCGAGTCTCTTTACAGGTCCCTGAAGCCCCTTTCCCTTTGTCAGTCCCCGGACATCAACTAATTTTCCTTTTTCAAAAATCTCAGATACAGATATTTCCTTGTGAAGATTTGCTTTTGCAAAATTCAACTTTTCATCAAGGCTTCCTGTAAGGGCAACTTCGCTCAAGTCCGGCATTTTCTTGATTCCAGTGCTTTTGGCATCAGAATAAATTATGACTCTTATATCATCATAGTCTTTCACATTATCTGGGCTCTCATGCTCTTTTTTCCCTATTTTTACTGCTCTCTTCAGTTCTTTGTCAAGATTTTTTGAAACAATCTCTTTTGCAACTTTTCCATTTTTATAAAATCTTATAGAAAATATTCTGGCTTTCGGGCATTCAATTACTGTAAGGGGAACAATTATTTTCTTTCCTTTAGTCATTGAGTCAGGAGTATTGTCAAGAACAAAACCTGAAATCATTCCTGCCTTGTATCCTATGAACCCTTTCAATCCTTTTGTAGAATCAGATTTTAGCGAACTCCAGTTAACACTAGGCAAAAACTTATTGGCTCTCTTTCTCGGCCAAAACTGCAGACTTCCGCTTCTTGGAGTTCTTATTGTACCCATTTCTTAATATGTTAGCGAAGAACATTTTATGTACCCTGGAATTACAATCTATGGGAAAAATTGATTTATAAAGATTACTAATGCCCTAAAACCAAAGGAGCAAACCTATGAATTTCTTTAGAAAAAATTTATAAATAATAAAGTTGTATATTTAAAGTATGAATGAAAAAAAGACGGTGGTAATACTTGCAATACTCTTAGGTATTGTAGCAGTCACAGCAGGCATTTTTACTGTCTTATACTTTAATACATCTTCTCAGGCTCAGCAATTAACA
>DATJPO010000006.1:0-3826 GCA_035506395.1 Candidatus Omnitrophota bacterium | reverse complement strand
CCTGTATTATACTGAATGCAAACCTCTGCAATTATTCCTTCAGATTCCCTCTTGAAATAAACTGGCTTGCTGATTGCCTCTTTAGCCTTGTTTATCCATTTTATGAATTCGATAAGCCCGCCTTCATAATAAAATTCAATTTTCTTTTCTGTTTTTTCATCTTTCAAAACAATTTTCAGACCCTGATTAAGGAAAGCTATTTCCCTGAATCTTGTTTCCAGAACCCTGTAATCAAAATCAGTAGTAAGGGTGAATATTTCGCTATCCGGCCAGAATGTAATCGTTGTCCCTGTCTTGTCGCCTTCATATTTTCCGACAACTTCCAGCTTTGTTTTTACGTCTCCCCGTGAATATTCCTGCCTGTAAATTTTTCCGTCTCTTTTCACTTCAACAATAAGTTTCTTGGAAAGCGCATTTACAACAGAAGAACCCACCCCATGCAATCCTCCCGATATCATGTAAGATTTCTTGTCAAACTTCCCGCCCGCATGCAATTTTGTGAGGGCAACCTGGACAGCAGGAACCTTGTAAACAGGATGAGTATCAATGGGAATTCCCCTCCCGTCATCTATAACTGTCACAGAGCCGTCTTTATTGATAGAAACTTCAATTTCTTTGCAAAAGCCTGCCAGGGCTTCATCTACGGAGTTGTCAACTATCTCATAAACCAGATGATGCAGGCCATCCTTGCCTGTTCCGCCTATGTACATTGCAGGGCGTTTTCTAACCCCTTCAAGCCCTTCCAAAACCTTGATTTGCTCCCCTGTGTATGCTGTTTTGTCTGCCATTTTTTGAGAAAATTCAGTATGAATTCAATAAATTTACAGCAAAAAAACGCAAAATTAGTTTATAAAGATTTCTGCCTTAAAAAGGCGATTTGTCGTCGATAAAATGAATTTTTTATGAAAAATTATTGGCTCAGGTCCATATTGTAAATACTCTGAACTTGCGTTGCTGTAAGCGCTCTTTTGAAGTAGATTACTTCATCAATCTGCCCTTTGAAATATCCATCATCTATGTAAAAACCATTGAAAGAAGGATTCAGAGTAACGCCTGTCTTATTGCTCACCTGGCTGCCATCTTGATATAATATCAAAGTAGAGCCATCATAAGTTACTGCAAGATGATGCCATGAACCAACAGGTAATGTTCCTGTGGACGTGCCTGAATAACTACTTCCATTATAAGGAGAATTTCCGTATTCAAAGTAAAACTGACTTCCGAAATTATTTGTTCTTATTCCATAATAAAAATGTGAATTTCCCTGATTTATAATGCTGGGCCATTGATTAGTTGAATTAGTATCTCTTCTTGCCCATAAAGAATAACTGAATCCATTTGCACCATTCAGGCTTGAGCTATTTCCCACTAAGAAATATTCCCCGCTGCCTGTGAAATTTGCCGCATTGCCGAATTTCCCGCTTATGAATGCAGGGCTTCCGACGCTATTTGCATTATTAACTCCGTAAGCATCATCTGCATTTCCATCAAGCTTCCACCAGGACACAGCGCCCATTCCCTGCAAAATATCCGACGTGGTAATACTGACAGAATTTGAAGGCGTTCCAACCTGTCCATTGGTCCCTGATACCGGCGCAACAGAAATATTTCTGGCAAATGAAATATTTCCCAAATCAGAAGAAGTTAAGACAAATGTCTGGCTTCCAAGTTCTTCAATAGATGCCGGTTTTTTTACAACAACGCTGTTTGTGCCGTCTGAAATAATGAATGCAACTTCTGTCAAATCTCCTGCTCCACTGCCTCTGTGAACAACAGCAGAAATATTTCCGCTTGAATCCAAAGTTACTTTTTGCAAATCAACACTAAGCAAAAGCGAGCCGAACTGCGAAGTTGTCTGCGTTGAGCTTGACTTGACAATATTGGAGATAACAGCCCACAAAATTCCGATGAGGACAATTGTAAGAAGTACAAGCAAAAGAGTAGCGATTATGGTGGATATTCCTTTCTTCCCTCTTTTATAATTCATTTATTTATCAGGGATAAAGGATTTATAAGGATTTTGTTTGAGAATTTTATATCACCTTAAATTTTATTTGCTTTGACTTATTCTGATTTCTCTTTTCTCTTTGAAATCCATCTGACTTTTCTTTTGCTCATCAGCATGTTTTTTCTGCATTTGCCTGAGCAGAGAAATTTCACATTTCCGTCTGTCTTTACGAAAGTAAGCCCTCTCGGGAATTCATATTCTTTTCCGCAATATGAGCATTTAGGCATGTTTAGCCCTCCTGACAGATAAAATAAATGAGTTTACCTTGAAAGAATATTTGTAAGCATCATTAACCGAAACATTAACGTTTAACCCTACACCATATCCCTGATTAACAAGATACTGCTTAATCTGCATTAAATCATTAGTTGTCCTTGGCAATAAACTCAGATTAATCTGCTCTGAATCTGAATTATCAAAGATGTCCTTAACATCTGTTCCTAATTTTTCCAAATCTCCCGGTTTCATTTTAACTATACGCTCCTTTTGTGACACTTGAACGCAATCTTCGTGCCTCAATTTCAGTTTCCCTAAGCATAAGCAAATCGCCTATTCTCACAGGCCCTTTTACATTTCGCCTCATGCTTCTTCCTTCATCTCTTCCTTTCTGAACAAGGCATTTGACTTGGGTTATTTCTCCCCTGAATCCTGTTCTTCCTATGATTTCTTCAACAACAGCGGGGACAGCTTCTCCGCCTACGAGTTTTTCGCTCCCCTTTGTTCCGCTTTGCTTTTTTTCCTGAACTTTTTGCTCTTTCATTTGGCACTCCTATGACGAATGAGGGAAAATTTTTGATTTACCTTAGCCATGGGAATTAATTATTTATTTTAATTGAGAAATATCAACTTTGCCTGTGTTTGTAATAACAATTGAAGATGCTGAAACAGGCAGTCCTGCTGCAATTCCTAATTTCTTCTTGCTGTCAGCTTCTTTGCACAGAACCCCCTTTTCTTTGCAGAGAACAGGCAGGTGCTTTACAATTTCCTTGGGCTCGACATCAGCAGCATAAACAACGAGCTTTGCAGTGCCTCTTTCAATCGCTTTTGTAACTTCATTGGTGCCCTTCTCGAGCTTTCCTTCCTTTCTTATTTTTTCAATGATTTCGTATATGTCTGCCATTTTCAGTTTAATAACTAACAAGAAAAGTCTCCTCATTAGTCATTGGATTAAATTGTGAAGATAAAAGTGGTTTATAAAACTTACTGAAAAAGGGTTTTGTAAAGTTAGCGGTTGGTAGTTTTAATAAAAAAACAATGATCAATTTTATTTTTGGTCTAAAATTTCTATTTCATCAGAATAGATGAACCCAATCTTGTTTTTGTTAAATCTATTATCAGCTCCCCACCAAATTTTGGTTGGAAATCTTATTTCATCTCCATTTTTAAGAACAACAGAAAGGGCTTCTAAAGTTACATTTTGCTCACGTATAACTGAAGCAGTATAAACTCCATCTTCTGTTTTTATTTGAAGAACATAAGGATTCTCTAATTTTACTGTTTCACCAGAAAGAACTAATCCACTAATTTGTGAAGGAGCTAAACGGGTATCGATTCCATATTCTGCTATTACTGTTCCTGTTTTATACTCACGAGAACATCCTGCCAAAGCAAGTATTCCTGTTCCAATACAAAGCGCTTTTTGTAATTTATTCATCTTTAAATAACTCCCTTTCATTTGTATAAATATCCTTTATATTTTTCATTAATTTGTTCAAAATAATATCCTTTAAAAATTTATCGCATTGTTACATTGTTAAGTTAGCGGTTGGTAAGTGGGACATATTTTTTAAAGTTCAATTATCTTTAAAATTCAATGAA
>DATJPO010000005.1:0-5023 GCA_035506395.1 Candidatus Omnitrophota bacterium | reverse complement strand
TTTATCTCGCCCAGCCTGGGTTCTACAAAGATTATTCTTTCTTTTCCAACGCCGAAAACTTTTGATGCAAGCGCTTTTTTCTTGTCAAGTTTCATTTTCTTTTCTCCGCTGATTTGAGAAATTTATTTACATTAAGATTGTAAACTCTTATTCCTTTTTCTTTTGCGGTTTTCGCCATTTCCATTTTTTTCTTTTTTCCTATTTTTCCGAATATGACAATATCGCCGGATTTTGCTATTGATAAATCTTTAACATTATTTGCCATAATCATATTTTTTTCCTCAACTTTTCCTCTCTCGGCTTTTGCAGTTCTGTGTCCGATGCTTACTACCGGGCCATAGCCTTTTCTTTTTTCCCGCATCTTGTTGTCTCTTCCATGAGGTCTTCTCCATACCTGCTTTTTCTTTCTTCTTTTTCCTGTCTTGGAGTATCTTTCCCATCCTCGTCTCAAAAATTTCGCAGTCATATCTCTTTACCCGCCTTGTTTATTATGAAAATTCCGTCCTGGAAAATTCTTCTGTCTTTTTTGGTGACTTTCGTGGCTTTTTCTATGTCTGCAGCCATCTGTCCTCCGATTTCTTTATCAGTTGATTTGACAGTTATAATCTCCTTATCAATGTCAATATCTGCTCCTTTCAGGACTTTTAATTTCCTGCTGGCTCTTTCTCCGAGGAAATTTTTTATTATAATTTCATTTCCCTTCACTTCTGCAGTTATGGGAAAATGGGAATAGCATATTTTCAGCACGTATTCGAATTTTTTTGACACGCCGTCAATCATGTTTTTCAGATGAGCAGCCATTGTATTTATCATTTTTTTCTCTTTCTTGGTTGCCCTTTTGCAGCTGATTGCAAGATGATTACCTTCTTTGTGAATCTGGAGATTTTTCAAATCAAATTTCTTTTTATCCTCGCCCTGGGAGCCTTTTACAAGGATTACATTTCCTTCTATGATCATCTCAATTCCTTCCGGAATTTCAACTTTTTGCGAGATTTCTTTTTTCATATTAGTAGAAATATGCAATCAAGCATCCTCCTGTCTGTTTTTCCATCGCTTCTGAGTGAGTCATCAATCCCTGATTTGTTGATAATATCATTGTTCCGACATTTCTTGCAGGCAGATATCTTCTCCTGTATTTCTCAATTTCAGATTTGTTTACTGTGAATCTTGGCTTTATTGCCTTGCACTCAAGGAAATCTCCGAGGACAACTTCTATTTCTCTTTCCTTGCTGTCAATCTTGTATTTCTTTATTGCCCCTTCCTGCTTCATTATTTTCAATATCTCAATCAGGAGATTTGAAATTCTCTTTATGTCAACGCTTTCTCTTCCTGCTCTTTTTGCGTTCTTCATCATATTCAATGCATCTGAAACTGTGTCTTGTGCCATTATGAGTATTTTTTGAAACCGATCTCCGTTGCGATTTCTCTGAAGCATTGCCTGCATAAATTTAATCCGTATGAGCCTATATGCGCCCCGAAACGCCCGCACCTCTCGCATTTGTGAACAGATATTCCTATCTTTCTTGCTTTCGGTTTGTTATGCCTTATGAATTTTTCCATTATAACAGGCTTGTCTTTTAATTGTTTCAATATTTTTTTCCAATCACTTGCTGTCATTTATATAAACCTCGTCTGGAAATTTTCTTCCATGTATTTAATTATTTCATGAGGGGAAATCTTCTGGATTTTTGGAAGGCTTTTCTTTTTTAGCCTTCTTAATTGTATTCTCTTCCCCGCTCTTTTGAATGTTAATGTAACATCAAATCCTGTAATTCCTATGTCTCTCTGGTATTCCAGCCCGGGAATTTCAATGTATTCTTTTATTCCGAATGAAAATGTATTGTCGCTTACCTGTTTTCTTCTTATTTTATTGTCAACAGCAACAAGCAGTCTTTTAAGCAATGGTTCAAAGTCTCTTCTTATTGTTATTACAGAGCCAACATTTAATTTAGGACGGACATTCAAAGCAGGAATTCTCTTTCTCGTCTTCATTTTTGCAGCCTTTCTTCCTGTAAGTATCTCAATTAATTTTGTGTTTTTTTCAAGCTTGTCGTCAATTCCGCCTACATGAAGCACAAGTTTCTCTATCTTTATCTCCCTCATATCATTCATTCTGTCACCATTATCTGTTTAATTAATATGCTTATAGCATTCTTGCCTGATTCAAGCTTTATCATTTTATTCTCGTTGTTTACTTCGGCAATTACTCCTTTTTCTCCGGCATATTTTCCGGCAATTACAAATGCTTTTTCCCCTTTCTTTAATGGAAGGCATTTTTCAGGCTTTTTGTCTTTGAGGTTTATCAGAATTGAATCATTTGTATTGCATTTCATTTCTGAAATAAAGTTTCTTCCGTCGCTGAGATTTACCTGTATCTTGTTTCCTTTCAATGTTTTTTTGTTTATAATCTTGGCAACTTTGTGGTTTGCTTCTGCATTGCTTATCTCTGCGAGGGCAAATTTCTTGTTTTTTCCTATGACAAGCCTGTAATTTTTTCCGGCATTTCCCTGCGAAGGCAGAATAGTAAGTATGTCGAAAAGCTGCATTGTGTCTTTGTCATCGAATATAGGGCGGTGATTCAATATTATCTGTTTGGAATTAAGAGTGTGCTTTACTTCTTTTCTGTCTTTTGCGAGATGCAGCATGTCCCTTATGGCAATGAGAACAGGAACTCCTTTCTCGATATTATGCCTTGGTCTTACTAAGTATGCAGAGCCTTTTCTTTCAGTAGGCCAGCTCTTCGGGCTTTGTTCTCTCTTTAGGTGGCTCATTTTTCTTTTTTCTCCGTTTTTTCTTCTTTATTTATTTTAGTTGGATTTTCAAATCTCTTCCTATCCTCTGTATTTAATTCTATTATCTGCAGATTTGAGGGCTCAAGTTTTATGTCTGCCTTGGAGCCATCTTTCTTCTTTATCTGAATATTTTCAACTAATACCTTGGATAATTTCAGCAAAACTTCTGTGACTTTTCCTTCTTTCTTTTTAAATTCGCCAGTAATTATTTTCACTTTGTCTCCTTTTCTCAAGGGAACATTTCTTTTTCCGTATTTTTTTCTTAATTCTTTTGATAGATTTGCACTGAGCAATTTTCTTTTTATATGAAGCGGAGCCTTGGCTGAATATTTCCTCTGCTTTCTGGGCTGCTTGCTTGATTTCCATTTTTTGTTGAATTTTTGTTTCATGTTAGTATATTACCGGCGCAATTTTAGCTACTTGTGGCCATCTTTCAAGGACTTCCCTTGCCGCAGGACCCTTGATTTGCGTTCCTTTTGGATTTCCTTTTTCATCCTTTAATAAAGCCACAGCATTATCTTCAAATGCAACTCTTTCTCCATTTAATCTTCTGTATGATTTTTTCTGCCTTATTACTATTGCATCAAATACTTTTCCAACCATGTCGGGGACTCCTTTTCTTACGCTGACTTTTACCCAGTCCGCAACTCTTGCGCTTGTTTGCCTTCCCTTTGTTCCTTTTCCGTGCTTTACAGAGACAACTTTTACAATTCTTGCCCCGCTGTTGTCCGCTGCAACGCAGTATGCTCCTGCATTCAATGCTCTAGATACTTTTGCTCCTATAGCCTTCATTTCTTATTTTCCTCCGCATTTATTTTTTCAGTAACTACAAAATGTATGAGCTTGCTCAATGGGCGGCACTCTGTTATTCTTACATAATCCCCTATATTGATTTCCTTGTCCATGCATAATGGAAGGCGCGCGTGAAGTTTTGTTTTCAGCTTTGCATATCTCTCAAATTTGCCAAGATAGACTGTTCTTTCAAATTCAATCACAATTCTCTTGTGGAATTTTTTTATTACTTTTCCCTTGAATGTTCTTCCTCTTACGCTTAGATTTCCGTGAGTAGGGCAGTCAATATCATTGCATATAGCTCCTGCTATTTCAGGAGTTTTCATTTTTCCGATTTCTTTCATTTCTGTTTTCATTTTTATGTTCTGTATGGAATCCTTTGGGTTCTGCGCTTTCAGTTGATGTTAAAGCCGAGTTTTTCAAGGATGGGCTTTATCCTTTTCAGGTGCTCTCCCTGCAGCTCAATCGTGTTCCCCTCAAAAGTCCCTCCGCAGGCAAGTTCGTTTTTCAGGTCTTTTGCAACCTTCTTCATGTCTACGCCTTTGTCGAAACCGGAAACAATCGTGACTACCTTCCCGTATTTCTTCCGGTCCAGAGCCACTTGTATTCGCTGGTCTGCTTTAACGATCTGTTCACAAACGCATGCCTCTAAAGGCAATCCGCATTTTGGACATATATTCATTTTATTTGTTGAGTGTGATGATTCGGGCTATTGTCTTCTTTATATTTTTTATTTTTGAACTTCCGCCCTTGGAAGCGCTGACTTTTGACTTTATTAATTCCAGTTTTAATTCTTTGAGTTTTCTTTCTTTTTCTTCCTTGTTCATGTTCTTAAATTCCTGCACTTTCATTTTTTATGCTTCCTGCCCTTTGCCTTGGGCTCTTCTTCCTGGAACTGGGAATTTGCCTTTAATTTTTGGATAAGTTCGTCATTGATTATTATCTTGTCTGTAAGAGGAGCATCAGGCGACAAAATTCCGACTTTTATTCCGACTGTCCCGGGTTTTGTTTCTGCTCTTGACTGCGCTCTGTCAACGACGTTTGCGCTTTCTCCTGTTTTTTTAAGATAACCCTGGGCGAATCTCCATGACTTTGCTCTTGCGCCTGGAAGTTTTCCGCTTAGCCGAATTTCTGCACCAAGCGCTTTTGCATCAATTATTCTCTGCAAAGTTTTGTATGCAATTACTTTGAATTTAAGAGGGCCGAATCTTTCCAAGCCGAGCGCAATTTCGTCTGCATTTATCTGCGCATCATATTCTGGATTTTTTATTTCGTCTATTTCAAGATGAGGATTTTCAAGCTTGAATCTTGCCTTAAGTGTTTTTGTCAGCTCTTCTATTCTTTCTCCGCCTCTTCCTATGACTAATCCTGTCTTGTGCGTTGAAATTACAACTTTTTCTCCTACAGGAGTGTATTCAATCTTGACTTTGCTGATTTTT
>DATJPO010000004.1:0-7576 GCA_035506395.1 Candidatus Omnitrophota bacterium | reverse complement strand
ATGCTCCGCCAGAACTTCCTTTTTCTCGGATAGCATTCTCAAAAGCCTTGTATTTAGTTAGCATATTCCTCTTCTTTATTCAAACTTTTTAAGGATTTATTCAGTCCAAAAATATCATCCCCAAACCTTTAAATACTTCTTTTCTTGCCTAAAAATATCTGAGGAATCAGAAAAAGGTGATTAAGCTTAAATGAAGAAAAACAAACAAAAAGCGGGCAAGGGCGAGACGGAAAAAGATATTGAGCCTCCCGATTTAGGAGAAAAAAATGGCAATAATAGAAATGATAACGTACTTCGCACTCGGAATAATCGGAGATATACTTGTTACTCTCTATTACCTCTTTATTGGCAAATCCCAAGGACTGTTGGCAGCTTCAATGAGCCTGCTGATTACTCTGCTTAATTTCTTTGTTATCGGAAGAGTTGTTGTAAGCAATGACTGGATTCTCATGCTTATTTATGCCCTTGGGGGAGCTTTAGGATGCTTCGGCATAATTGCATTCCAGAAATCAAAATTGAAGAAAAAATTCCTGAAGAAAAAGAGAAATGCAGGAAAGAGAAAATAATACTATCTCTTTTTTAGAAAACGGAAATTGTTAATGCAAAATCATTTTACAATTCTGTGGGATTTTTAACTTCGCAAGGTTATAACGCGAATATTTGTTCAGATTTTTATCATTAAATTGGATTTAATCTGATTAAGAATCATCCCAGATATCTGACTTTTCCGGGACGCGGCTCAAATATAATTCCCTCTTCAAGAAGCCTTTGCACTTCCTGATTTATTATATCTGCAGAAGTATCCCTGTGCGACATTATCAGAGCATCAACGAAAATTCCCCCGTCATTTTCAGAATTTTTTATGTCATTCAAAATCCTGTCTCTTATTGCTCCCTTGCCCGCCTGCAGAACAACAACAGGAGCCGATTTTTCAATTTCAATTTTTCTTACAAGAAGATATTTCGGCTCCTGGACTTTCACGATTTCAGGAGAGATGTAAACCTCGTCATTGAACTGCCTTAATGTTCCTATTACAATTATCGTCTCTCCCTGATTGAAATTTTCAAGTTTCGCAACATCATCGCCGAATGCCTTAAGTTTTATCTGTCCTGAGCCGTCATCAATTGTCATGAAAGAATATCTTTTTTCACCTGCGCTGTTGTATTTCTCTATGACATTCCCGATTACATTCACGCGGATTATTCTCCTGTCTCCAAGCTCAAGGAAGCTGAATCTTTCATTTTCAGATATTGGTTTTCCAACAAGCAAATCTCCAATCCTTAACTTGTATGCAATGTTTCTTTTGAAATTTGTATCAGGCATTTTATACTCTCTGGACAAAACCAGGTTTAGGTTTAAAAATCATGCTCTCTCTTTCAAGCTGTGTCAGAGCATCATCAAGTTCATTCTTGCTTAATTTTCCCTCAAGCTCTTTTTCAATTTCTTCAACAGGAATCATTTTTCCTATTTTTCCCTCCATTTCTGTTATCAAATCCCTAACAGTAAATATCTTGCTCCTTTGAGAGGAAGTTATCCTGCTTCCAATTCTGTCAATGTCAAATGTTTTTGATTCATAATCATAGCCAACCTGCATAAGGTAATACTTCATCAAATCAATTGCTCTTTTCGCATCGTCTTTTGTTGCCGTACTGCTTAATCTTAATTTTGCAGATGCTTCCGACATCCTGATTAATGCTTCCAATTGCCTTGCTGAAATAGGAATAGGGCGCATCGCGCCTTCTGCTGAAACAGGCGCATTTCTTAATTCAACATAAAACTTTTCTATTTCTTTTGTTGCTTCCTGATCAAGAATCGGCTTGAGCCTTTGCCTTGCATAAGCAATATATTTTCTGAGTATTACTGTAGGAATAATCGTATCTGATGATTCGTTTTTTGTATGCTCATAAAGAACATGCGCTGCAATTTTCTGATCCTTGTCCCTGTCAGGAATATCTCTTAATGTAAAAATAATGTCAAACCTGTTTATAAGAGTCGGAGGCAAATCAATCTGCTGCGCGACAGGCTGGTAAGGGTCAAACCTCCCGAATTTCGGATTTGCAGCTGCGAGAACACTGGTTTCAGAACGGAGAGTCGCTTGAACATTAGCCTTTGAAATTGTTATTGTCTGCTGTTCCATCGCTTCGTGCATCGCGCTTCTGTCCTGAGGGTCCATTTTTTCCAATTCATCTATGCATACAATTCCTTTATTTGCCAAAACCATCGCGCCTGCTTCAAGGCTCCAACCACGAAGATATTCATCTCTCACAACTGTTGCTGTAAGCCCTGCTCCCGATGCTGATTTTCCTACGACATATCTTCCTTTCGGGGACATCTCTGCGATAAAACTTAATGTGACTGATTTTGCAACTCCGGGATCGCCAATTAAAAGAATATGCATGTCTCCTCTTTTTTTCTGCCCATCTGTGAAAACTTTTCTGACTCCGCCAAATAGCTGGAGAACAAGAGCTTTCTTGATTTCTTCATATCCCCATATTCCCGGGGCAATGCTCTTTGCAAGATTGTCAAATAGAAACGGATCCTGCGAGATTTCTATAATCTGCTTTTCATCTTCTTCGCTTATATCCAGTTCTTCAAAAGTCTCTTCCATTGAAATTAAATTGTTTGTTTCGACTGCAAGTTCATACCTTGTAGATAATCCTCCTGTCGGTAAGGGGACAGGAACTTCTTTCAACACTCCGATAACTTTCACCCTGCTTCCCGGTGTTGTTTTCTCTTCCATTTTCGGCTCAACCAAATCTTCCTTTACAAAAACATTAATTCTTTTTGGCTGTTCTCCTCCTGAAAGAGACTCGGGCGTTTCTTCAATAACAAGCCTTTGGGTATCAATCATCTCTTTTGACACAACTATGAATCCTCCTTTTCTTCCGCATGAGCATCTCATGGGTTCTCGGAATTTTTTTTCTATCTGAAGAACAGAAAGTATTGTTCCGCATGAAGGGCATTCAAATTTTGCATTTACAACCTGAGGAAGAACATTTGAAGACTGCCTTATTATTCCATCAATAACGATTAATTCATCCAGATGCTTTGAACGCAAATCCCTTATTTTAAGAGCCTGTGTCTCTGGAATATCTGTCAGCCTCACTCTTGGTTTTGCTATAAGCCCTGATTCTTCAATCGCTGTCTCAACAAGGGCAACTGTTTCCTCAGGATTGGCAAGAATTTCATCTGAAAGCTTGTTTGAAAATTCAGCCACTTTCATAAAATCAAGAAAAACAACATTTGTTCCTTTTTTTATAGATTCTCCAAGCTCTTTTTTGTAAAAATCAAAGAAATTCTTTGCTTCTGTCACTAATTCTTCTTTCTTGGACTTCTTTTCTTTCTCTTTTGCCCCGCCTCTTTCTCCGAAAGCAGGTGAATCAGGATACTCCTCTTCCTCTGGCATAAAATAAGGGAAATATGCAACTTTTTATAGTTTTATATAAGAAAACAGGTGATATAGCAAGATATAGAAATCGAGACTGTTTTTGCGCATAATAAAAGCTTTTAAATAAGTTTTATTCTTAAAATCAAATAAGCGAGCCTAGAGAGCCTATAGCTCATGAGGGGCAATCCCCTTACATTAACCCCTAACTTAAAAAGGTTAATTCGCTATAGACTGAAAAACGAGCCTATAGCTCAGCCTGGTTAGAGCACCGCTCTTATATGAATGTGTTTCATATGAAATACAGCTTTCATAGTGATTTACTAAGAAAGGCGGGGGTCCGAGGTTCAAATCCTCGTAGGCTCATTGCCCCTATAGTTCAGAGGCCAAGAATGCGGCCCTTTCACGGCCGTGACCCGAGTTCGAATCTCGGTGGGGGCATTTTTCAGAGCAGAGGTGATGGCCCTCAGAAACCTAATTCTGAAATTTAGAATGAATGAGAAAGAAAATGCAAAGCAATTTATGTCAAGAATGTATCAGGCATTAGCCGATGAATATAAATTCCAGGGAATATGCTATCGGGATTTATGTTTTACCCTTGCTATTTTGGTCGGCAAAAAATTGTTATTGGAAGACAAACTTCCTCATATAGAACAAATTGTTATGTCTGATGCAAGAACCCGCCCTCTTATTCCTGTCAGATATAATAATGTGCGATGGTCGACTCATTATGTCTGTATTTGTAATCAAAGCGCATGGGACCCAACGCTAGGCAAGCCGGAACCCGTTTCTTCCTATGCCCAAAAACTATTGGGAGAATATCTTCCTCTTTTGCCTTTTTGGACCACTGAGCAATTGAAGGAATTTAATCCTACAAAGATTTTTGTGAACTTTGATTAATTTAATCTCTTCGCCATATATATTCCATCTTTATCCAGCTCATAGCCAAGCTTCCTGTAATACTCGCGCACACCTATTCCTGAAATTATTGACAGCTCTTTTATTTTGTTATCTTTTGCAATTTCCTCTGCTTTCTCAAGGAGCTTTTTTCCAAGCCCTATGTGCTGAGTCTCTCCTTTTTCGCCAATCGGAATTGCCTGTCCATAAACATGAAGCTCGCGGATGATGGCATGATTAAATGTGATATCACCTCTTTTTCCATTTATCTTTTTGTTGTTTGATTTATTGAATAATCTAAGACGAAGCAATCCAAACAAAATATCATCTTTATTCACGAATTCAAGGAAGAATTCTTTTCCTTCAGATGCCATATACTCAATTATTTTTATTTTGGCGTCATTGTCTTCAATTTTATTGAATCCGATTTCCCTCATCCTTATTTCTTTTATGCTCTCCTTGTTTCTCCTGAAATTTTCCTCAACATCTTTTCTCAAATCAAGCTTTTCAACGCCTTCAATTAATTTCTCGCGTGGAAATTCCCTCATCATTCTCATGACTCTGCAATATTCAGGAATAAGCCTCATCATTTTCTCAAGAATTTCCCGCGTTTGCCTTTCATCATAGGGCTTAAAGCCGATTATTTTGTGCGTTTTTGCGAGAGGAGAATCCTCTATCACCTGGCATGGATAAATTTTGAGCTGGTCAGGGCGGAATTTTTCATCATCAAAGATTTTTTTGAATAAAGTTATATCTTTTTCAGGATTGCTGTAAGGAAGTCCGGGCATGATATGATATCCTAACTTGAAGCCCGCATTTTTCAAGTTTCTTGTAGCATCAATAACATCTTTTACAGTATGCCCTCTGTTTGTTTTTTTGTATAATTCATCATCAAGAATCTGCACTCCTATTTCCACACGTGTTGCGCCGAATTCAAGCATTCTCTGAATTTCTTCAGGAGAGCAATTGTCAGGGCGATTTTCAATGCACATTGCAACGCACCTGTGTTCCGCTGTTTCATTTATTTTCTTGGCTGTCTCCAAGTCAGGGGAATCTTTTCCATTAAGGGCATCATAGCATGTTTTAATAAAATCATACCGGTAATCTTTAGGATATTGCATGAATGTCCCCCCTAAAATTATCAGTTCAATCTTGTCTGTCGGATGCCCCATCTTGTTCAAAACATAAAGCCTGTTTTTTACCTGCTTGAAAGGATCAAACTGAAGAGCTAATGCGCGCATAATTGCAGGACTTTTGTTTGTGTAACTTTGCGGGACATAATCACCTCCAGGACAATATATGCATGTTCCATGGTTGCATTTTCTCGGTTTCAAAACTACTGTTAAGGGAGTTACTCCTGAGATTGTTCTTACGGGTTTTCTTAAAATTTCCATCTTCTGTTAGTTTATAGGAACTTCTTTAAACTTTTTTCTTTTATTAAGGTTATGAAAAACAATTATGATGCAAATCAGGAGAAAATATGGGATAAAATCGCTCCTGAATGGTATCTGCTAAAAACTCACCCTGATGCCAGAGTTTTGGAATTTTTGAGCGAACAAAAAGGGAATATAATTGATTTTGGCAGCGGTGCTGGAAGGCATTTTATAAAATTGAAAACCAGGGGCAGGATGTATCTTGTTGATTTTTCCAAAAAAATGATAGCTCTTGCAAAAAAGAGGGCGAAAAAATTAAAATTTAAGGCTGAATTCTTTGTTTCTAATTTAGAGAGAACGCCTTTTGATAATGATTTTTTTGATGCCGCAATTTTTATTGCAGTTCTTCATTGCATTCCCGGAAAAGTCAACCGGCGGAAAGTTGTAAAAGAATTGTTCAGGATTTTAAAACCGAGAGCAAAGGCAATGATATGCGTATGGAATAAAAATACGAAATGGTTCAAGAATAAGCCAAAAGAGATTCGAATGTCATGGAAAAATTTAGGCAGGAGATATCTTTATTTATATGATGCTAAAGAGATTTATGGATTATTTGAAAAATCGGGATTTAAAATTATAAAAAAATTCCCTCCTGAAAAAAATATTCTGTTTATTGCACAGAAGCCCTAATTCTTCTTGAAAATATTAATCATGTCAAACAATGATTTTTTCTCAAAATCAGTTATCTCGCTCTGCCTTACATCAAAATTGATTCTTATCAAGCCGAACATTGAAATGAAGACAGTTCCCGCAAGGCAGTCTTTTCCACCGGCTTTCTGGAGAGAGAAAATCATTTTCTGTATCCTGTTATTTATGCCGTTTGCTCTCATCTTTTCATAAATCTTTTTTTCCAGCTCTTCAAAATCAATGTCGAAATCAAGGGCTATCTTTCCCACGGGCTCTTCTTTCGGAGGCTCTATATTTGCCTGCTTGCAGTCATTTTCCATCTGGAAACTTGCTATTTTTCCTGTCTCTGGAATGAAAAAATCAAAGTGCTGCTTGTTGTCATCCCCTTCCTTGTCTATTGTGAAAAATCCCGAGCAGAAATAAGAATTTGGGTATTCTTTTGCAAATTTTCTGAAAATATTGTGTTCCTGAAGGCGCCTGAAATAATATTTGAAGTTCATTCTCTCTTCCTAATCTCTTTTTCCAATTTTTCTGTAAATTCATCAATTTTCATTTTTTTTATGCTGCTGTTTCCTTTTTCTCTAACAGCAACGGTTTTTTCCTTTTCTTCCCTGTCTCCGACAACAATTATGTAGGGAATTCTCATTATCTCTGCCTCCTTGACTTTTGCAGGAACAGTTGTCTGCCTGAAATCAGCGTCTAATCTTATATTTGGAATTTTTTCCCCGAGTTTTTCAATTATCTTTTTTGCATAATCAATATTTCTGTCCGTAAAAGACAAAATACGAACCTGCAGAGGTGAGAGCCAGGTCGGGAAACGCCCATTTGTATGCTCAATCAATACGCCGATAAATCTTTCAAGAGAACCCATGACTGTCCTATGAAGCATTGTAGGGCGTTTTCTCGAATTATCAATGTCAACATACTCAAGCTCAAATCTTTCAGGCATTGCAAAATCAAGCTGGATTGTTCCGCACTGCCAATCTCTCCCAAGAGAATCTGTGAGATGAAAATCAATCTTTGGCCCATAGAAAGCGCCATCTCCTTTATTGACTTTGAATGCTGATTTTCTTCTTTTCAAAACATTTTCCAGAATCTTTTCCGCTTTGTCCCACATTTTATCGCTTCCGATTCTTTTTTCAGGGCGGGTTGATAATTCCATCCTGTATTTGAATCCGAATTTGGAATAGTAAGAATCAATCAAATCCATTATTCCTGCAACTTCCTTTTCTAT
>DATJPO010000003.1:0-12988 GCA_035506395.1 Candidatus Omnitrophota bacterium | reverse complement strand
GCATCCTGCCCTGCTGCAAACCCCGAGACTTGGACAGCCTGTGCTGCATTTTGCTGGAAAATCAATGTAACTCCTGCATTAATGCCCGTATTGAGTGAAGAGTTGTATGGAATGACGGCATAACCCTGATCACTGATTGCTTTTCTTGTAATGCTTTCAATTCCGCCTATAAGAGTTTTTCCGACATTTATCAATCCATTGACAAATCCGCTGGTTCCTGATTTCCAGTTCATTTGATTAAGCTGCACCCAGCTTGCAATTGATGAAAGCTCGTCGCTGGTAAGCTGATTTTTTGCAGCAGTGTTTGGAAATGCAAACAGGACAACATAAAGATGCTGCAGATCAGGAGTGTTTGTTGTACTCCCTATATATCCAAGATAAACAGATTTTCCTTTGTTTGGATCTGGAGCAGTAATCGTCTTGCCATTTAAGTCGGTGTAAGTATAAGTATCCGGAATAGTATAAAGATAATCGCCGAGGCTGACTGTCCTGTTCTGGTTGTTGATTTCAAGAACAATCTGTGGTGCGATTTTCAAGCCAAAGCTTTTTTTGCCGTTGTCAGTTGAACATGATATTTCTGTATCATCAACAAGCCCCTGATGTTGAATGCTTGTAATCTGGCAGTTATTATCCAGGAAATTTTCACCCTGTGCAGCCTCAACCAAATTGCCGTTGACGTCTAATTTTGCAGTTGTATCAGCATTCTTTACGGAGTTTAATTTTATCTGCGCCCCTCCCGAACAAAATCCAAAGCCCGAGATAGGAAAAACGCTGGAAGTATCGCCTTGCTTCAGGCTTGCAGTTCCTATCTGCTTTAAATTTGAATCATAAATATTTATTACAGCTGTATTCCCATTTACGCTGTCTGCTCTCAAATATCCTCTCCCGTTCCAGAATCCATATTCAGGATAATTGGACTGCCAGTCATTATCGCTCATTTCAGGAAGATAATAATTTGCACTCCCGACTCCGAAAACATTGTTGGCATTATAATTCATTTTTGCGGTAAGATTTCCTGAAACAAAATTAGGCATTGAAGATTCATTTGGCATCTGTTTCAGGTCTATAACAGCATAGCCTATATTGCTCAGAACAGGATAGCTGTTTTGCTGTCCCTGAAGGTTTAAAGCAGCCTGAGCAGGATAAAATCCGATGCTTTTTACATACTGGGAATAACTGCCTGAAAAAGAAATTCCGCTTATTGATTTCACATTCATCATTGGGTTGACTTGTGTTGCTGCAATAGGGCAGTAAACCTGAACATCCTGTTCTTCTAACAAATCGCTTCTGACAACGGTAGGAGTGCATCCTGAGGGAGAAACCTGCAATATGAAATCCTGTCCCAGCGAGCACATTGAACTGTCAAAACTGGAAGTTGTTGCAAGACTTGAAGCAACTTGGGGACTTGTATCTGTAAAGACAGCTGATGCAAAATTAAGAGATAAAGTAAAGAACACTGATAAAATTAAGATTAATAAAAATTTATTTCCCACATTAATTTTTGTGCGGTTTTTCATTATTTTTATCATGCAAAGCTTATTGATAATGTTTTATTTTCAAAGAGGAGATAATTCTGCTGAAGCTGGTCAATTGTATTGGGTTTAGGGAATGATGAAGCTCCAATTTTTATTGAATTTGAATTTTGCAAATTCGAATCAAGAATGAAAACTTCGCTCTGTCCGCCTGCGGATAATGCATTTGAGATTATTTGCTGGGGAATATTTATGTCAAAGCATTGCTGCTGGGGAATGCCGAGAATTCCGGGAATTCCACTCGTAACATCAAGGCATTTCTGGACCGTTGTCGCGCTTGTCTGTATGGAAGAGTTTTGATAAATGTAAACCTGCACAGTATAATCGCCAGCGCTCAATTGAACATTCTTCTGCTGAGGATAAACAACTGTTTTTGAAGTGCCGTCAGAAGAAAGGAAATTTATCACCGCATTTCCATTGTAAGGATTTCCATCAAGGCTCAATTCTATATCTCTGTCATATAACCTATCAAGTATTATGCTTACGCTTCCTGATTGGGTTGTCGTGAAAAGATAACTGCCATCTGCAAATCCATTTGCTTTTGCAATAATATATCCATTGACACATTGGGGGAATTTTGCAGTTAGTGTTCCTGAAGTTGTCTGACCTATATCGCATGATTCGCCGATGCAGGAGTAAGAAATGTTTGCATCAACTTTGTTGGAATTTGCATCTGCCACATTGACTGTGACGTCGGTATTCCTATTGGGGCATAAAACAGGCGTTGTCCCTGAAACAGCGCTGGCGTTTGAAGCAAGACGCGGCAGATTCCCCTGTACAATCACAGCCATAGGAAATTGGAAAGTTTCACCCCCGCTTGAAATTGTTGCAAGAACAGGATATTTTGCATCGTAAACAAAATGATAAGGAGTATAACAGAATCCCAAAACACCCAAGCCTGCCTGATCTCCTATAGGCTCTGCAATAAGAAGGCTGTCTTCAGTTGGATTTATCTCAAAAGTATGCGGCCAGTCAGGAGAAGTCATGAATCTCAGATTCTGCACATCAATTTTTACATTGAAATAATCTGACAGATTATTTCCCGTTCTCAATGAATCAATATTATTTTCAAGCGCCTGGGAGAGGTTTGAAACAATATCATAAGCGTTCCATGTCAAAGGCGCGCAGCTGATTTCAAATCCATCAACAGGAGCATAATTTCTTATGGCATCAATTGTGTAATTCTCAAGGAAAAGGCTTCTTTGCTCATAGTCATATACTTTTTTTGCAGAAGTGTAAAGATTTCCGAGTTGGGAATCAATTGTGTATTTGTGATTTCCTGCAAAAGTTGTTGAATTTTCATATGCAAGATTCATATCCATATTCATGCTTATTGAAATTTTGTCAGCGCTGATTGAAACTGTGGAGCTCGGCTGCCCGAAATTAACCTGGAGTCCGCTGCTCGTCAATGATGAAAAATCGCAGTTCCTTATTCTCTCGTCAACAAACTGCGCAAGCTGTTTTTCCATGTCAGAAACAGAAGGAACCTGGCTTTTCTCAAAATTGTTTCCGGAAACATAATACCAGTAAGGAATCTGAGTTCCTAAAAAATTCAGCTGTGATGAAAAAGGCATGTATGAAGAGCCCGGCTCAAATGCAGGAGGAGTAATATAGCCTCCCTGGCTTTCAAGGATATTTAATCCTGTTTTCATGTCGCTGTCTATGCATGATAAAAACAGATTATAAGCAGGCTGGAATTGCACGGGAATTTGGGATATTGTGGGAATGCTGCTTCTGTAAATCAGAAAAGCAACAACCGCCGCAATGATGAAAATTGCTATTATTACAAAAATAGTAACCTGCCCTTTGCGGTTCTGCGGAAAATTTGCATTAAAATCCGAAGAAAAGCCTCTTTTAAGCCTCATCAGACAATAATGGAAAAGAGATATATAAATTTAGCGTCCGATCATCATATTCCGTCGGCTCAGGAACTTTATCCCTGCAAAGATAATCAGCGCTCCGCCGATTAAAAAAATCCATTTTTGAATGCTCAAGATTAAATCAGGCATTACAACAAAATTAAATCCGGCATTTATGACATAAAGTCCGAGTATGAAATAAACAACAAATGCCAGTGTGTTTCCTCTCATCATAAAAAAGTATATTAACACCCATTTAAATATTTTTTGAAGAAGTCTTTCAATGGAAAAGTTGATAAAAAAACCGCAGGTTTTGCTTATGGTCCCATAGTCCAACGGCTAAGACGTGTCCTTGACGTGGACAAGACCCAGGTTCGATTCCTGGTGGGACCATCTTAAAGTTTTTTAAAGATAAGAACACTAAAAAAAGAATGAAGAAAAGAAGAAAGGGTTTCTTTGATTACATAAATAACATAAGCTTTTTGGGATTTCTTTCTTCTGTTGGAATCTATTTTCTAATAATTGCACTTTCCCGGATTATATACGGATTATTCTTCCCTTCATCAGACCATTCATTAATCTTTTTAGTTATATTGATAGTTCTCTATTATGCAGCGGGTAGTCTGATTTACAGACATATCGTTGAGTACATTAAAAGCCCCGACTTTAATGCAGGATATCTCTTCGCAATGATAACCGGGGTACTGGCGGGTGTTTTTAGGATAATAACCGGCATGTACTAAGTTTTAAAAACCTAATTTTTCATCATTAAATACAATGAAATTCCCAAAGAAAACAAAAAGATATTGCCCTTACTGCAAGAAGCAGACAGAGCAAAAAATCAAACTGGTTGGAACAGGATTCCAGAGAGGAACACTTACAAGAGGTTCAAAATACAGGGCAAGGTTAAGAGGAAAAGGAGTCGGAATAGGAAACAAGGGAAAATGGGGCTCCAAGCCGGCAATGTCAAAATTCAAGAGAAAATCAAAAACAACTAAAAAAACAAATATAATGTATACCTGTTCTGTATGCGGAAAATCCAAATACCAGAAGAGAGGAATAAGAGCAGGAAAACAAACACAGGAATAAAATGGATAGAATAAATAATATAGTCATAAAATTGTCGAAAGAAGAGTTAGAAAATGTTGCTAGATTATATCTTGAACAATTATTATCAAAAAGAGAGGACCTCTTGTCGGGAATTAATCAAAATTCAAGACAAAAAGCTTCTCTTATAGCACAATATGGAAACTTAAAAGATGAATTAAGACACTATGGTTTAGATAATGGTGGAGAGGATAAATTATACAATTTAGCAATTAAAGGAGAATTCCAGAGATAAAAATGGCTGAAGCAAAAAGAAAAAAAAGATTTTTTGAAGTTGATATGCCTTTGATAGGCAAGACAGCACATCTGCAGGCATACGAGCCTGAAGAAATTGAGGGAAAAACAATCAAGTATGATTTGACAAGGCTTCTCAAGGGAAAAAATGTATTGCTTTACCTCAAGGTAAGGAAAAATGGAAAGGAGTTTACAGCTCATCCAGCTAAAATTGAGATAATCCATTCTTCACTGACAAGAATTGTAAGGAAAGGCACAGATTATGTTGAGGACTCTTTTGTTGCAGAATGCAAAAATGGGACTTTGAGAATAAAGCCATTCCTTATAACAAGAAGGAAAGTTCATAAGTCAGTGCGAAAGGCATTAAGGAACAAAGCAAGAGAAGAACTGACAAATTATGTTAAGGAAAAAGATTCTGATGCTATTTTTGAAGATTTGATGAGAAACCAGATTCAGAAGAATCTCTCGCTTTCCCTGAAGAAAATTTATCCCTTGTCTGCCTGCGAGATAAGAATTCTTGAAGTTGTGAAATCATCTCCGGTTGTTTCTGAAGAAAAAAAGGAATAAGAAATCTTTTAAACTAACAGTTCCCTTAATTTTTTATGCCTGCGTAGCTCAGTCGGTAGAGCACGAGTTTTGTAAACTCGGGGTCGGGGGTTCAATTCCCTCTGCAGGCTTTATAATGAATGGAAAAAATTTTAGAGTTAAGGAAGAATCATCTAAATTCGACATTAGATTTAGAGAAGAAAACTGCTTTTAAGATAATAAGAAGCAAAAATCCCCTCAAAGCATTAAGAGAATTTCCAAAATTTGAGAGATATCAAAAATTAACCGATATTGAATGGCATTTATTCCAAACATGTTTATTGCATAAATCGCATAATTTTCTGTTTATTGGAGGTGGACCTTTGCCTATAAGTGCAATCCTCTATGCACTTAAACATAACCTCAAAGTAAAAGTTCTTGACCTAAATAAAGAAGCCATTAAAATTTCAAGAAAAGTTGTCAAAGCCTTAAAATTAGAAGAAAATATCTCGATAGAATTATCATCAGCAGAAGAATTTGATAATTATGATAAATATGAAGTTATAATTGTCGCAGCTATGGCTGGCTCAAATGAAAAAGAGAAAGAGAAGATTTTCACACAGATAAGAAATTCTATCAAAAAAGGTACCCATATCCTTGCTAGAACAAGTGAATCTAGAGTATATCCTAAGATAACCAAAAAGATTTATCGCAATTTAATTCCTCTTTTAAAAGTCTCTCCTGGAAAAGGTATTACAAATTCTCTGATTATACTCAAGAATTAATTATTGTTCTTCTACTTTCTCCGCCTTGTCATCATCAATCAGAATATTTGCAATCTGGCGCGGGATATTTGCAATCTGCCCTTTTTTGAATCCGCCCATCATTTCCCCATCAGCCCCTAAAAACTCTTCAACATCTGTCTTGAAAATAACCATTTCATTTTCCAGAATCTCTGCCTTCATTCCATTAAGAAGCTCGTTGAATTTCTTCTCGGACGACTCCACGGATTTCATGAATTCCTCAAAAAGCCCCTTTTCAAAATCAAGCATGTTCTCAAAATCTTTCTTGGATATTCCTGTTTCAGATGCAACAAGAACAAGTCTCAAAATTTTCTCTTTTCTTCTTCTCATAAGCTCCCTGAAAGAAGTCATTGCATTTTCAAGCTGTTTTTTTGTCTTTGTTATGGAATCTGAAAAATCATCATCTTCTTTGGAGGACATTTCTTTCTTCTCTCTTAAATATTCGGCAACATTCGCAAGAAAATTTTTAGGCAGCGCTTGCAATTGCTCGGAATATCTTTCCTTTCGCGCAGCTTCATAGATTTCATTGTAAGTAATCATCAGTCTAAAAAAATCTGAGTGTTTTTAAGAATTTAGATAATTAGTTTCTTTCAGGAAGCCTAGTCTTTCTTTTCTAAAGAAAGAGTGGCTATTTCAAAAATCCTACTTTTTCCAGCATTTCTCCTGCAACCATTCTTCCAAGACTTCCTTTTCTTGATTCCCTCTCTGAGAATTTTTCGCCTTCCATATGGGTTTTCTTCCCGGTTCCATTCTCAAAAGAGACTTTTTTTTCAATTTTAGGAAGAGACTGGTTGTAAAAAAGAACAGGCACAGGGTCTGCTGAATGGCTTTTTAGTTTGCATGGCGTTGAATGATCTGCAGTCACAACAACTTTTATGTTGTTGGGAGGGGCAAATTCCCTCAAAAATCTGAAAAGAGTTTTGTCAATGTGCTCAAGCATTGCAATCTTTTCAGCAGGCTTGTTATCATGTCCGGGCAAGTCGGTTTCTTTTATGTGAATGTAAGCATAATCAAAATTATTCTTCTGCCTCTTCAGGACTTTTACTGAAAACTTGCATGCTTTTTTCAATCCATCCCACAGATTGTCATATGCATCAAAACTTCTCAATTTGGGATAATTAAAAGAAAAAACCTTCATGCCGCTAAGCTGTGAAAATCCTTTTTCAAGAGGCATATATGCCACAGAAAGCCATTTTCTGTAAATTTTCAATTTGGGAACATCAATTCCCGCCCCTCTTATAAGAAGAAAATTAGCAGGAGGCAAGCCTCTTTTTTTTCTTTGTTCATTCAATGGATGATTATTCAGGATTTCATAAGCCTTGTCCAAAAATTCATTCACAATGTTTGCGCTATATTGCGCATTTTCCTCATCATCAAGAGGATGAATCGGCGAAACTTTGCTTGTTATTTTTGTCTGCCCCTGAAAATAAGTTGAATCATTGCCTGAAATATTGTCAGAAAAGCCGCCTCTGAAAACAAGAGCAGCTCTGTGCTGGATAGTGGGAACAAACTCAAACTTGCATGGCAGTTTTATTTTATTCAGGGCTTTTGCAAGAATCTCTGCCTCGCCTGTTGTTAAAGTTCTTCCTGCTCTTCTGTCAATTATATTTCCTTCTTTTAAAGAATCAATTGTTGCAAAGTTAACCCTGAAAGCCAGGTCTCCATGAGCCAATGATAATCCTGCGCCTCTCGCTTCTAATTGTCCTCTTGTGCTTGATATTTGCTCATTTCCAAAGATTGAAACAATTGCTTCATCAGATTCAGGAATAAAGCCTGGGCGGACAGAATACAAATATCCCATCTCTCCTCTTGTTGCCAGAAAATTAAGATTGGGAATTTCAGCAGCTTCAAGAGGGGTTTTGCCATCAAGAGAATCAATTGGCAAATCTCCTAAGCCATCAAGAATAACGAACACCCCTTTAAGCATAAACTTCAAAAATTGTCAAACTTTATAAAGATTTTTTCATTTTAATAACCATGAAAAAAATGGTGCGCCCATGGGGCAATTTTAAGCAATTTGCCTTAAATAAGAAATGCACTGTAAAGCTCCTGACAATAAATCCCCATCAGGAATTAAGCCTTCAATCCCATAAGCATAGGCAGGAAAATTGGTATATGCTTGGTTCGGGTGAAGCGCAGATTGGAAACAGGAAATTTCATGTAAAAGAAGGGGATTATATCCATGTCGGAAAGAATGAGAAGCACAGGCTGATGGCTGAAAGCAAGAAACTGCAGATGATAGAAATTTCGTTCGGAAAATTTGATGAGAAAGACGAAACCCGGTATGAAGACAGATATAAAAGAAGATAAACCGCTCACTTCGCTCGCTTTGATGATAATCCAAAAACCCTATTCTCCTGCGTGCCTGCTTTCTCATGAGCCTATATTAGTTTCTTTCAGGAAGCCTAGTCTTTCTTTTCTAAAGAAAAGAATGGCTTTCATTAATTTTATATAACTGTCAGTCTATATCAAAACATGTTCAAATTTCTTAAGGAAAAGCTGAAGCAGTGGACTGAAAAAATTACAGGAAGTCCTGTTCCCGCGGAAAAGGAAGTCAAATTATCCGGTAAAAAATCCGGAAAGCAGAAAGAAAAAGAGATAGTATCAAAAAAACCTCAAGCTAAAAAACAAAAAAAAGAAGCGGTATCAAAACTTCCTGAAATAGAGGAAGAGGAAAAGCCGGGAACAAAATCATTCTTCCAGAAAATAAAGGAAAAAGCAGGCAAGGTAAAAATAACTGAAAATGATTTTGAAAAATATAATGAAGAGCTTGAAGTTCTTCTTCTTGAAAATAATGTTGCCTTTGAAGTTGTTGATAAGATAATAAAAAGCCTGAAAGAGCAGATTGTCGGAAAAGAATTTTTGAGGAAAGAAATTGACGGACAGATAAGAGATGCATTTCGTGACATAATTTCAAGCATACTGGTAAAGCCTTTTGATTTGACAAACAAAATAAGAATGGAAGAAAAAAAGCCGTATGTTATTTTATTTTTCGGAATTAACGGCTCGGGAAAGACAACCACAATTGCAAAGCTTGCCAGATTTTTGGAAAGCCAGAAAATAAGCTGTGTAATGGCTGCAGCAGACACGTTCAGGGCAGCATCCATTGAACAGCTAAAAGAGCACGGAAAAAGAATAAAAGTTGATGTGATTGCGCATGAATATGGCTCAGACCCTGCTTCTGTCGGCTTTGATGCGATAAATTATGCAAAGAAAAAAGGGGCAGATGTTGTATTGATAGATACTGCGGGAAGAATGCATACCGAAAAGAATCTCATAAGGGAAATGGAAAAAATCTCCCGTGTCTGCCATCCCGATTTGAAGATATTCATCGGGGAAAGCATAACAGGAAATGATGCGACAGAACAGGCGCGTGCTTTCAGCAATGATATTGGAATTGATGGCATCATTCTTGCAAAATCAGACATAGATGAAAAAGGCGGAACAGCTCTTTCAGTCGGATATGTAACAAAAAAGCCGATTCTCTTCCTCGGAACAGGGCAATCTTATTCAGCGATAGAGCCTTTTGACAGGGAAAAATTTCTGAATAATTTGGGGTTGTAGAAGCAGGATACCACAAATTTATTAACTCGTAAAATACTCGTTTTTTCATGCTCGAAAAACTCGGAGAAATATTAAGAAAAGCAACAAACAGGCTCACAAATGCAATTTTCCTGGACAAAGAACTCGTTGATTCCATCATCAGGGATTTGCAGAGAGCGCTCATTGAAGCAGATGTTAATATCCTTCTTGTAAGGGAATTAAGCGAAAAACTAAAAAAAATTGCATTTGATGAAAGAATAAAAGGCATTGAAAAAAAAGAGCATCTTATCAAGGCGCTTCATGATGAGCTTTTGAATATTCTCGGAAAATATAAGCCTCTCACTCTGAAAAAAGAGCAGAACAGGATTTTGCTTCTTGGATTATATGGAGCAGGAAAAACAACAACAAGCGCAAAGATAGGGAATTATTTTGCAAAAAGAGGGAAAAAAGTTGCTCTTATCGGACTTGATGTTCATCGTCCTGCAGCATCAGAACAATTGCAGCAATTGGGAGAAAGAAACAATCTCGCTTATTTTATCAATAAAGATGAAAAAGATGCTGTAAAACTTTGGAAATCTCTTGAAAAGAAAAAAGAATTTGATAAATATGATTTGCTTGTTATTGATACAGCAGGAAGGCATACGCTGGACAAAGAACTTGTAAAAGAAATAAAATCATTGAACAAAGAAATTTCTCCTACAGAAGTGATTCTTGTCATGCCGGCAGACATAGGGCAGGCTGCGAAAAAACAGGCTAGTGAATTCAAGGAAGCTGTTGATATTTCAGGCGTTATAATAACAAGAATGGATTCGACTGCAAAAGGCGGAGGCGCTCTTACAGCCTGCGCAGAAACAAAAGCTCCTGTTTATTTCATAACAACAGGCGAAAAAATAAATGATATAGAAGAATTCAATCCTGAATCTTTCCTTTCCCGTTTGCTCGGCATGGGAGATTTGGAAGCCCTTATGGAAAAAGTCCGCTCAGTCACAAATGAAAAAGAGCAGGAAAAAATACAGAAAAGGCTGGAGGAAGGAAAGCTATCGCTATCAGATGTTGTTGAGCAGGCAAAGTCAATGTCTTCCCTTGGCGGTTTTGACAAGATAAAGTCTCTTATTCCCGGATTGGGAAATGCTAAAATACCTGAAGGCATGATGGAATCGCAGCAAAACAAGATTTCCAAATGGGAGCATATCTTAAAATCAATGACAGAGGAGGAAAGGGAAAATCCGGAGCTGCTTGAAAAGCAGACTTCCAGAATCTCGCGAATTGCAAAGGGCGCGGGAGTTGCAACAGGCGATATTCGCTCTCTGCTAAAACAGTATGATGTTCTTTCAGGCATGCTGAAAGATGGAATTTCGGATGTTTCTTCTCCTGCTCAGCTCTCCCAAAAGCAGATGCAGAAAATGCTGAAGAAGTTTGGCAGGAAGATGAGGTTCTAAGAATGTCTCACAAACTCCGCTACTCCATCATCCTCATCATCATGCTTTTCTCACTTGTAAGTTCCATTCTTCTTTCATTTGTTCCATTATCTCTTCTTTGCACGCCTCTTGAAGGATGCAATGCTGTCCAGAATTCCTCATATGCACAGACATTCGGGATTCATAATAGCTATTTCGGAATTGCCATTTTTGCACTGATGTCATTCGTAACTTTCATGCATATAATGAAGCCAAATAAAAGCAGGGCTTCGTTCATCAAAATAGGAATCTTCACAGGAACATTAATTTCCCTTTATTTCATATTCCTCCAGCAGTTTGTAATTCATGCTTATTGCAAATATTGTTTGATAATAGATATAGGAATGCTTGTTGCATTGATAATTATGCTTATTCCTCAGAAAAAGCGCAATATTGACACTAAATTCTAATAACAAAATCTTTAAATTCTAGCATTCAACAAACTTTTCATGGATTTCACTCCTTATCTTTCAGTAGGTGTAATGCTTCTTGGAATTTTTGTAGGAGCCTTGATCAGCCCCAGAATCCAGCACAAGGTAGGAGTTGAATATGGAAGAAAAGATTTGATTTTCCAGAGAAAACTGAAATATTTTGAGAATATAACCGAAACAATTGAAAAGAATAAGAAAATTTATTCTAATATGATACAAAAGATAGAGAATTCAAAGACAAACATACCGGCAAATAGTGTTCTTGAAGCGCTGAAAAAGGAAAGGGCAAAATTCAACATAATGGCAAGCCCGCTTTATATTGATAATAATATTTTCTCTGAAAAGATAAATGAATTTGTCGCAGTAGAGAAAAATATCTTCAACATGATACCTTCAATAAAAGATTACGACAAAGCGGGGCGGGAAAAAATGCTAAAAGATATGAAAAAAGATTTGGAGGAGCTGAAAAAAATCGGGGATGAAATTCTTCATGAAATGAAAAAGGAGCTGGAAAGTAATAATGACTGAAGAAATTCTTAGCCAGGGTGCAGAGGCAGTCATTGAAAGACGTGGAAATGAGATTATTAAAAAAAGAATTGAAAAATCATACAGGATAAAGGAGATAGACGAAAGAATAAGAAAGCTGCGCACGCGAAGCGAGGCGAAAATTCTTGAAAAAGCATCAAAAGTCATTCCTGTTCCAAAAGTCCTGAAAATAGATGAAAACAAAAAAGAGATAATCATGGAAACAATAGAAGGAAAAAGACTGTCAGATTCTCTTGGTTCCTTCTCCTTGCAAAAGCAAAAGGCGGTCTGTGAAAAAATTGGCGAGAATATCGCAAAAATTCATAATGAAAGCATAATCCACGGAGACCTCACCCCAAGCAATATGATTTTAGTGGAAGACGATAATGAAAAAACCCCGAACGAATATGCGCGCCTTGATAATCGCGAACGTGAAAAAAGAGGTGATATCTTTCAAATTTTCTTCATTGACTTTGGCTTGGGTTTCATCAGCGCAAAAATAGAAGACAAAGCAGTTGACCTGCATCTATTGAGAGAAGCTATTGAGGCAAATTTCTCAAAAAACTGGGAGATTTTATTTGATTCTGTAATAAAAGGCTATTCAAAAATCTGCAAAGATTCAAAAATTGTTTTGGAGAGATTCAAAGCAGTTGAAAAAAGAGGAAGATACAAACAGGGCTCATAATAATTTTTTTGTTGCCCTATGCTTGTCAAATTGTTCTTCTGAAAAAAGATTAGGATATGCATTATCAATTGCTTTATAGGGAGAAGAATTAAATCCCAATCTTCTGTTTGTCATTATCCCCGAGAATCCCACTTTCCAAAATAATTCGCAGGTGGCATAATCAGGAATTTCATCTACAGAAACATTAAGATACTTCTCAAAAAGCCACCTTATAGCATCGGCGGCAACTTCAAAAGGTTTTTCTTTCCAGGGCTCTTTGGCGCTTTTCAAAAACCAAGGAAAGATTT
>DATJPO010000002.1:0-4543 GCA_035506395.1 Candidatus Omnitrophota bacterium | reverse complement strand
TCAAGAAGCAGATTTTTGAACCATTCTTTAACAGTTTTGGGTTTTTGCCTGAAAGAGTCTCCTGTCTGCCAGTGATTATGAAAATCAATATTCAGAGAGTCTTTCATTGCTAATTCTTCCAGTAACATAATTTTAGCACCTTTTTTCCATTTAAAAAACTAACTCAAGAACAACAATCCTTAAAAAAGAAGAGGTTTTTTTGCTGATATGACTATAAAGCTGGACAATCCTATTCAGATGTCAAGGGCGATTGAACTGATTTCTGAACTCGTGACAGAGGTGAGAATAAAAATCAATGAATTAGGCATGAGCATAACTGCAATAGATCCGGCAAATGTCGCAATGGTTGGTTTCAAATTTCCAAGAAGTTCTTTCTCGCAGTTTGAAGTGCAGAACGAGGTTCTCGGAGTAAATCTCGACAGCATGAAGCAGATTTTGAGAAGATGCTCTCCAAAAAGTTCCCTGATTATGGAAAAAAAGGGAGGAGTTCTGAATATACAGATACAGGACAGGATAAAAAGAAGTTTCAATTTAAGCCTCATAGATATTGAAAGCGATGACAAGGAAATGCCGGAACTGGAATACAGTTCTTTTGTTGAAATAAATTCTCCTGATTTTATCGATTCAATTGAAGACTGCAGTGTTGTTGCAGATGCGTGCTCTTTCATTGTGCATGATGGAAAATTCATAATTGAGGCAAAGGGGCTGAACTCTGCGAGAAGCGAGTTCTCAAGCGATGAGGCAGTTATTCAGGCAGAAAACTGCAAGGCAAAATACTCTCTGGAATATCTTGGAAAATTCATAAAAGGGGCAAAGCTTTTTGAAAAAACAATTCTGAAATTTGCAGATGACCATCCTTTGAGAATGGATTTGAAAACAGCACTGATGGAGCTGAGTTTTATTCTCGCACCAAGAGTTGAGACAGAGGATTAAATATTTTTTATTAAAGTTTATAAATATAAATATCGTATAGAAACTATGAGGTTTAAAAGAGGGGAAGGGTGGAAAAATCGCAAAGGACAAGTGACTATTTTTATCATAATTGCTGTCGTAATTGTTGCAATTGCAGTGCTTCTTTATCTTTTTGTTCCATCGATAAAAACAACTCTTGGAGTCCAGCAACAGAATCCTCGTGCTTTCATGCAGACGTGCATGGAAAAAGACATAAAAGACAATCTTGATACAATTTCCCTGCATGGAGGAGATATTAATCCTACATTTTACAGCACTTTTGACAATATAAAAATAAAAAATTTATGCTACGCAACATTATACTGCACTTTATGCACTGTTCAGGAACCTCAGCTGCAATCACATATAGAACAACAGATAAAAAATAATCTGCAAAACACAGTAGATGATTGCCTTAATTCTATGAAAGATAATTATGAAAAACAAGGATATACTGTTAATCTACAGACAGGGCCATTCGAATTTTCACTTCTTCCAAACAAGGCTGTCGCAATTATAAATTCTTCATTAACTCTGACAAAAACAAGCACAGAAAAGTATGATTCATTCAATGTAGTTGTCAACAATAATCTTTATGAATTAGTTGCTCTTGCCAATAATATAATCCAGTGGGAAACAACTTACGGAAGCGTTGATGTGGCATTATACATGAACCTTTATTCAAATTTGAAAGTTGAGAAAAAACTTTTATCAGACAACACAAAGATATACATAATCACTGACAGAGATACAAAAGATATGTTTGAATTTGCATCGAGAAGCTATGCGCT
This sequence comes from Candidatus Omnitrophota bacterium, assembly GCA_035506395.1. GTDB lineage: Archaea > Nanobdellota > Nanobdellia > Pacearchaeales > GW2011-AR1 > JAKLIN01. Next base: position 2,801 of record DATJPO010000002.1, on the reverse strand, counting down.
TTCACCTGCAGGATATTGCTAAAATGGAAAAAAGAAGAGAGAGGATATTTTTGATAGGAATTTTTTTCTTATTTGCAATTATTATTTCAGGAAATGTAAACGCGGTTTGCTGTGAAAAAACACTAAATGGAGGAACATGCCTTGATGCAATAGACAGCAGTTATTGCAGCACTGCAAATAATCCTGCAACAGGAAATCCATTCAGGGTTGATGACACCGGATGCTCATCAACACTATATTGCAGCAATACAGGAACCTGTGTGAATAATGTTGACGGAACATGCATGACTTCGACACAATCTGCATGTGATACAAGTCTTGGAGGATATTATGATGCAAGACCAATAACAGAAGTAGATGGATGCAAATTAGGATGCTGTCTGATTGGAGATGGATGGTCTCTAGTAGGAAAAGTAACATGTGATGCAACAAAGAGCAAGAGTCCTGGGGTTGATGTTGAATTTCATGCAGAAATAACAGATGCTGCTACCTGTGCTGCTGCTTCAGGACCAACTTCAGTAGGAGCATGCGTCTCACAGGGAGGAGCATGCACAATAACATCAAAAAGCCAGTGCGCTAATCCAATAAATTTCCATTCAGGGCTTTTGTGCACTGCGCCTCAATTAGGAACAACATGCACAAGAATTCAGAATACAACTTGTGTGCAGGGAAAAAATGAGGTTTATTTCACAGACAGCTGCGGAAATATCGCAAATGTATACAATGCAACTTTGTATTCTGATGATGATTATTGGACTTATATAAAAGACCCAAGTTCAAGCAGTATTTGCGGTTATGGGAGCGCAAATATAAACAATCCTGACTGCGGAAACTGCAATTATGGTGCAGGAAGCACCTGCGGAACAGCTCAAGGAACAGGAGTAAATCCTACGATAGGAAATTATGTATGCAGAGACTTGAACTGCAATTACAAAGGACAGACAATTCCTCACGGAAGCACCTGGTGTTCTGAGCCAATATCTGATTTTGAAAATGCTCTTCCTGGACAGTTATCTTACAGACTATCCTGCTTCAATGGAGAGGTTCAGTCAGAGTTATGCGGAAATGACAGAAGCAGTTTGTGCAATGACACAGGGAAAGATGCTTTGGGAAGAAATCAGGCTGTCTGCACTACAAATACCTGGCAATTATGTTCTGGTATAAATTCTACAAAAGACTGCCTGAACCCTTTGATGAATTGCAAAATTTTGAGTGGTGTAAGTTATGAAAATGCAAGTGCTGGAAATATTTTAATGAATGATAATCAGGCTGGAGGAACAGGAGGAATGATACAGGCTGCATGTGTTCCAAAATACCCTCCTGGATTTGACTTTTGGGAGCCAGATACAAAAGTAAATCTTGGAAATAATATGCAATTGAGCCCTTCTGATGTTTGCGGCAGGGCAAATGCAGCAGCTCTAGCAGGATATCATGGAACAGTAGCATATAATACTTGGTTTGCAATAGACGGGAATTGTTTTGCACAGTGTGTTGATGCTTGTAAAAATAATATAGACCCTTCTGCATGCCAGGAATTATGTTTCAATGGAGTTAGTCTCAATGGACAGCAGCAAAAATGCGCTCCCTCTGATGCATTTTCAAATGTAGATCAATCAATATTAACTCCATTGAATCTCGTAAGCATTAAATCAGATTGGGCAACAGCGAGAGAAACATTGGCAAATGCTCTTGGAGATTGTGGAGTAAAAGCAAATTACATAGGAAAAGATGGATATAATTCGTGGAATGATTTGTTTATAGGAGATAACATCACGAGAAGCAGCATTCCAAATTATGACAAATATCAGTAAAATGAAAAATCACAGAAAAAAAATTTTAGTAGTTGTATTGCAGATTTCAATATTAATAATGAGCATAATGGCTTTCAGCAAGAGCCTTTCAGCAGAACCAACGAGTGTTCCTTTTTCTACAGAAGCTGGAAAAAAGGCAATTATTTATAATCCAAATCAGACTGCTTCCGGAAGTTCTGCAAAGATAACAGGAAATGATCTTGGAATTAATTTTTTAATTGGAATAGCAAAACAAATTGGGATATTTATAAAACCCCTTCTTCCAGAAGGTGCAACTCTTAGTGGTTTTGTTTATAATATTTTAATTAATGCTGCTTGGGTTGGGGTTGTTTGGGTAGTATCAGCGATGATTACTACTTTAATAACAGGAGGAAATCCTAATGCAGTCATAAATGTTGCAAATGAAGCAGCAATAGCAGCATCATTAGGAATAGGAATTGGGAGCATAATTTCTGGTTTAGGACAAGGATTAGGATGGGCAGCAGCACCGGGAGTTGGGTGGGTTATAGGACTTTTTACTTTTTTAGCAGCTTTTGTCAATTTAACATTAAGAATAGATCAAAGAGTTGTAACTTTTAATTCTCCAGTATGGCAATCACAAACAGGGGGAAATGATTGTGCTCAGTGCAATGGAAAAGAATTCCCATGCACGATGTATCAGTGCAAGAGCTTGGGGCAGGCATGTGATTTGAAAAATGAGGGAGATGATGCTGTTTGCATTTATAATAATCCAGGAGCAAGCGCTCCTTCAATAACACCAAGAAATGATTCTCTATCATCCAGCAAATTATCTTATGTTTCTGTACCTGGAGGAGTTCAGATAAGATACAGCGATGATCCAAACGGGTGCCTTCCAAATTCTCCTCCAAGCTTCACATTTGGCATTGAACTTGACAAGCCAGGATTATGCAAGATTTCAAACCAACTAACTTCAAAATTCGAAGACATGACTCTTCCTTTTGGAAAAGGAATTTTTGCATACAATCAGAC
>DATJPO010000001.1:0-5687 GCA_035506395.1 Candidatus Omnitrophota bacterium | reverse complement strand
CAGTGAGATAAGGAATATAGGAAGAAATATCTTTTCTTGTAAAGTCAAGAGCAAGAGCTGCCCAAAGACTTGCTTCATAATTGCAGGTGCTTCCTGTCCCAAAGCAGTAAGATGAAAAAGAATTTTTCAGGGTTCCCCCCTGCGAAGAAGACTGTGAAGAACTTGAAATGTAAATTGTAGGATATCCTGCTCTTTGATACAACTCAGTCGTTGTAAATGGTTGGTCGCATGAAACAGAAAAGTTAGTCCTATAGCATGATGGAGAAACTGAAAGCCAATATCCATTTGAAGAAACTGAAAGGCATGAGCCTGCGCCATTGGAAATTGTCTTGTCTGCATTTACTCCTACAGTATATGATGATGAAGAGTCCGAAACAGTGCATGATGTTGCTGCATTTGAATCAATCTGCAGATACCAGTTTATGTCTGCCGTCGGCTGGGACTGCGTTAAAAGCCAGTCTGTTGATTTTGTTGTTGAGTGCCCTGAAGTCTTAAGAGCAAGAATAGCCTGCGAGGTTGTCTTTATATCAAAAGCCCCGCTTATTTTGTATCCTCCATTTGATTCCATGCTGCTGTCAACCTGGCTGATGCACTTTCCTGTTGCAAGAGCTGAAAAAATTTTCTGCCCGAGAGAAAGCGATGAACAGTCGCCTATTTTTGAATTAAGGCATGAATAACCTGCATCAGTCATTGACTGGTTGGATTGCGCCGCCAAAAGAGGAAATAATGACAAAAAAATGAATATTAAAAAAATAAATAGCACTCTTTTTTTCATTCTTCAAATAATCACTTCAAGTTTTTAAAATTATCTTTATTTTTCTGAACTTTAATGTCCTGCTTGTAATTTTTTCTTGTAATGTACCCCACAGGATTTTTTGAGCGGATTTCCTCCGGCGTAGGAATAATTCCAATTCCCTTGTAATAATCTTTGTCATAGTTCGGAGGAAGCACAGGCTTTTTTTTGTAAGCCCATGACAGCTGATTTTTAATATAGCCTTCAAGAAGAGGAGGCGTATTTTTTTTGTTCCAGTCAAAAATTCTTTTTTCAATTTCCGCCCTGTCCATGCTGATAAACCTGAAAAAATTTATGAGAATAAAAAGCGCGCGCTTTTTTCCATCCCTGATTCCCTCAAGAATTTTCTTTATTGAGGGGGGGAAGGATTCATCAGACAGCTTTTCAAATTTTACCGGCTTGAATTCTTCAAAATTTTGCCGGGAAGTTTTTTGCTGTCCTGATTTTGCCTTGTGCCAATCCAAAGCTTCTATAAACAATCTTGATGCTTCCCCTTCTTTGGAATCAGGCAGAAATTTTCTTATTTTTATTTTAATGGGATTCGCATCGGTCATCTGGAAATTTTTTATTTCATCCACGGAAAGAACAATGCTTGCAAGGGCTGTTTTTTCATGAAGAGAATAAGGCATCCTGAACAAATGGCGGGGCGAAACAAGGATCAAATCAGGAGCGACATCTTCAGAAACCCTGAAATCCCGTACATATTTATTGGGGCGTTCAAATTCACTTATCTTTTCAATCAACTGCTTTTCTATTCTTTCATGAATATACTGAACTATTATCCTTGCCCATTCAGGAAACATATCGGAAGTTTTCATTCCATTGATTTCTTTTGGGAGGGATTTCCATGGGACAATTAAATGAAAGCCCTTGCTTCCTGAAAATTTTATCCCGATATTTTTAATGCCGTAAAAATTAAGGAAATTTATTATAACCTGGCATGCAACTTTGCTGTAATCAAGATATTTACTGTCTATATCTATCAGCAAATCCCAGCCTTTTCTTAATTCATTGAGCTGTTTTTCATTCATGCCTGTTTCTACTTTAAGCGGATCTTTCCATAATTCTTCAGAGCAATGAAAAGAGGTTGCCCCTTTTTTCACAAGTTCAAAAACATCATTAGGATACTGAAGGGCATCGGGGCGTTTTCCAAATCCTTCAAAATATCTTGGAACAGTTTCCCTGTCTTTTGAGAACTCAAACAGAGCATTCTGGATTTCAGGGCGCGAGTAGTATAAATGAGTAATTTTCCTTATTCTTTCCTCTTTTGAGCTGGCAGGTTCATTCATGTTTTAAGTTAATGTAAAATCTTTATATAATTACTCAATTTCAAAAACAACAATCCTTAAAAGCAGAGCAGGTATTTTAAAATTATACATAAAATGATAGTAAAAATTGACAATCCTGCACTCATGATAAAGGCGATAGATGTGATTTCCGAGCTTGTAACAGAAGTAAGGATGAGAGTCAATGATTCGGGAATAAGCATAGCTGCCATAGACCCTGCGAATGTTGCCATGGTCGGATTCACAATACCTAAAAGCTCTTTTTCCCAGTTTGAAACAGGTCCGGAAGTTTTAGGAATAAATCTTGACAGCCTGAAAAAAATTTTAAGAAGATGCAGTTCAGGAAGCTCTGTAATTTTTGAGAAAAGGGGGAATCTGCTTGGAATCCAGATTCAGGACAGAATAAGAAGAAATTTCACGCTGAATTTAATTGAAGTTGAAAGGGAAGAAAAAGAAATTCCAAACCTCAAATTCACAACAGCTGTAAAAATGAACTCTGTTGATTTTGTGGATTCTGTGGAAGACTGCGCAGTCGTAGCAGATGCGTGCTCGTTTATTATAAAAGATGGAAATTTTCTCATTGAAGCGAGAGGGCTGAATTCCGCGCGCTCTGAATTTTCGGGCGATGAAGCAGACATAACCACGGAGATTGCCGGATGCAAATCAAGATACAGCCTGGAATATCTCCAGAAATTTGCAAAAGGCGCACGCCTTTTTGAAAAAACAATCCTGAAATTTTCAGATGATCATCCTCTGAGAATGGATTTGAAATCTGAAAATCTTGAATTAAGCTTTATTCTTGCGCCAAGAGTTGAAACAGTGGACTGACATCGCCCTTTTTCATTAAATTTTCTTAAGATTTATAAACATAAATATCATATAAATTAAATGTTCAAAAGAGGGAAAAATTTCTTTAATATTTCGGGCAAGAAGGCTCATTTGGATTCGCCCTGTACTTTTTTTTCAAAAAATCACAGGGGGCAGATAACCATCTTTGTCATTCTCGGTTTGATAATTGTCGGAGCGGCAGTTCTCGTCTATTTTTTGTATCCTCAAATAAAATCAACATTCAACGGCCCGACGGATCCGCAGGGATTCATTCAAAGCTGCGTGGAAAATAAAATAAAAGACACTGTTACGCAGCTTGAACTTCACGGGGGAAGCATGAATCCTTCTTTTTATTATCAATATTACAACGATAATCTGAAAAAACCATATCATGTCGCATATCTTTGCTATATCAATGAATATTTGCAGCCATGCATTGTTCAGCAACCTCTTCTTCAGGGATATATGGAAAATGTGATAAAACAGGAAATAAATTCAACTGTAAGCTCCTGTTTCAGCGATTTGGAAAAAAGCTACAAATCGAGAGGATATTCCGAGACTCTCCAAAAAGGCAGTACTGTCGTTGATATTCTTCCGGAAAGAATTGTTGTGACATTCAACAACAAATTTACGATAACAAAAGGAGAAACTCAAAGTTATGACAAATTCAATGTATTGGTTAACAATAATCTTTATGAATTATCCGCCATTGCTAACAGCATATTAAACTGGGAAGTAAGTTATGGGGATGCTCCTGTGCAGGCATACATGTCAAATTATCATAATCTAATTGTCGAGAAAAAAGAGCAGTCAGACGGGACAAAAGTCTACATTATTACTGACAAAGATACAAATGAAATATTCCAGTTCGCATCGAGGAGCTTTGCATGGCCTCCGGGATACGGATGGACAGGATGATTAAATGAAAATAAATTTATCAAAATTATTTTTGGTTATTGGAATATTTTTTGCAATACTTCTTAGCATTTCTTTTATTTCTGCTTATTGCGCTGAACTGGCTACTTTCGGCGCTTCATGCCAAAATGTTCCGCAATCACAGTGCGCAACAGGAACAAATCCCCAGACAGGACAGCCCTACAGATGCGATCCAAATTCCTGCAATTCAACAGATTATTGCATGACAGGAACATGCGTTAATACAGTAACAGGACAATGCCTTTCAGGAGAAGCGACAACATGCATTCCTGCAAATAACGGCATTTATTATTCTGACAAAAAAGACAATGTTAAGGCATGCCAAATGGGATGCTGTTTGTATGGAGAGCAGGCATCATTCACGACTTCTGCAGGATGCGACATTCTCTCATCAGCTGCCGGAGTAAGCCCTAATTTTGATACAAGCGTTACTGACGGAAATACATGCAGTTCTATGGCATTTCCCCAGGAAGAAGGAGCCTGCGTTTATGAAACAAACTCAGGAAGAACATGCCTTTTAACAACAAAACAGGAATGCAGCAAAAGAACAGACACTCATACTTTCTACGGAGGATTCTTATGCACGAATCCCGCACTTGGAACAAACTGCAAGGCAACGACGGAAACAACATGCCTATCATCAGAAAGCCAGGTTTATTTTACAGACACATGCGGAAATCATGCAAATGTTTATGATGCAAACAAAATATATTCCAAAAATGTCAATTACTGGAGTTTCCTTGCAAGTTCAACAATCGGCGCGCAGAATGGAGTTCAGGTTGATGTTGGCGATGGAAAAGGAAACAAAGGTTCTACAACAAACGGAAACTGCAATTATTTATTGGGAAGCGTCTGTTCAGCATATGACCAAAGCATAGATGGATTAAAGCCGAGCCTGATGGGGAGCAATATCTGCAGGGATGTAGACTGCAAATTAGGAACTTATGCAGATTTATTCAAGAACTCAATTGGAAATGGAAGAGCACCTTATAATGGGGAAAGCTGGTGCGGAAAAGCAACTGCTACGGGAATTACAGTAACGAGCGGGAATCCCGGAGTAAGCTCAACTTCTTTTTCAAGCTACAGCAAGGCAGGAAATAATCCCGGAGAGACAGAAGTTCTTTTCAGATGCATGAATGGAGAGATAACGACGGAAATCAGCGCAACATACAGGAACAAAGTCTGTCTGCAAGCACAGGATAGCAATGGAAATTTCGGAGCGCAATTTTATGTGAACCGATGGCAGGATTGTTATTTCCAGAATAGCAGCAAAAACTGCCTCGACAATACGACAAGAGATTGCCAGTGGATTACAGGAGCAAGCATATTGAAAGATCCGAGCGGAAATGGGCTTGTATGGGACAAGGAAAAAGATTTGCTTGTTCCAATGGTGGATAATGAAGGCTTCGGCGTGCTTGGAAATCAGCCGGATGGAAAAGATGATGAAGGCAGACAAGAAGCTTCATGCGTTCCAAGATATCCTCCTGGATTTGACCCTTCAACAAGCGGGACTGCCACAGATACTTCTCCTCAAACTATCTGCGGTTATGCGAACAGAGTATGTTATGTAAATTATTCAAGAGGAATAATCAATGCATTGGGATTAGGAGATGACTGGACAGTCGAGGGAAGCATAACCTGCCTTACAAATGATCCTCACGGGAGTGAAACAGAAAGTGTTGATTCTGACTGGAATACGAGCATGCAAAATATGTGCAGTGCAATCGGGGATTGCGGAATCAGCGTCAATTACGTAGGAACAACCGGCTCAAATACATGGAGTGATTTATTCAAGATAATAACGGGAAAATGGAGCGGGGGTTCAAATGTTTAATCAGAAAAGG